>DNHM01000169.1:0-127 GCA_003485885.1 Acidimicrobiaceae bacterium | reverse complement strand
GGAACACGCCGTCTGGTGGCACTAGGACGTCGTCGACGATGTTGTCGGTCATATCAAGCAACGCACCGACGAAGACCTTGTAGCAGGCCACGACCTCCGCCATGATCTCGTCGCGTGACCCTCCAAC
>DNHM01000313.1:1812-5441 GCA_003485885.1 Acidimicrobiaceae bacterium | reverse complement strand
GCCCATAACCATTGATCAGCTCGCTTCGTACGGCCTCGGCTCGCTCAACAAGGATCTCTGGGGCACCAGCAAGTGCTGCGACGAGCTCGTCGGGGTCTTCGCCGCTCGTCACCGAGGCCCAGGCATCGAGCGCGGACAGTTCGCGGTGATCCCATTCGAGATGCCATGATCGGTCAGCTGCCAGATCAGCAGCACGCCAACTCATGAGTTGTGAACCCCACGGATCACTCGTTGTGCCATGAGGTTCACAATCTCGCTGATGTATTCGAGTTACGCAATCTCGACGACGGAACGAAGGACCTCGCCTCGTTCCATCTTGTGGAACGCTTCCTCGACGTCGGCGAGTCCGATTGTTTCCGATACGAAACCGTCGAGGTTCAAACGGCCTTGCAAATACAGATCGATCAGCATCGGGAAGTCACGACTTGGCAAACAGTCGCCGTACCACGACGACTTGAGTGAACCGCCACGACCGAATATGTCAATAAGCGGCAATTCGATCTTTGCATCCGGGTGAGGGACACCAACGAGTACCACGGTGCCAGCCAGGTCACGAGCGTTAAAGGCCTGCTCGTAGGTCGCAGGGAGACCAACAGCATCGATAACGACGTCGGCACCATTACCATCGGTCAACTCACGGATGCGCTCCACTACGTCTTCGGTGGCGCCATTGATCGTGTGGGTGGCGCCAAAGTCCTTGGCCCAACCGAGTTTCGTATCGTCAATGTCGACTGCGATGATCTTCGATGCACCAGCGAGCTCGCTGCCACACACCGCGGCATTACCGACGCCGCCGCAGCCAATGACGGCGACAGAATCGCCTCGGCCGACGCCACCAGTATTGATGGCTGCACCGATACCGGCCATGACGCCACAGCCCAGGAGTCCAGCAGCCGCTGGACTAGCTGCAGGGTCGACTTTGGTACACTGCCCGGCAGCGACAAGCGTCTTTTCAGCGAATGCCCCGATGCCGAGTGCCGGGCTCAGTTCGGTGCCATCGGCCAACGTCATCTTTTGGGTGGCATTATGGGTATTGAAGCAGTACTGCGGTTCGCCCCGATTACATGCCCGGCAGTCGCCACAAACGGCTCGCCAGTTCAAGATGACGTAGTCGCCGGGAGCGACGTCGGTAACGTCGTCGCCGACCGCTTCGACAATACCTGCGGCTTCGTGCCCGAGCAGGAAAGGAAACTCGTCGTTGATCCCGCCTTCGCGGTAATGCAAGTCGGTGTGGCAAACCCCACACGCTTGCACCTTGACCAGCGCCTCACCTGGACCCGGGTCGGGAACGATGATCGTTTCCAGCGTGACGGGCGCACCTTGCGCCCGTGCAACTACACCTTGTACTTCATGCGGCATCTCTAGCCCTCCATAGCCTCAGAACGCCCGTGACTCTATCAGATTCTGTTTGCTGGCTTCGCTGCGCAAACTGCGGTCGCACACAGTATTTAGCTGATCGGCCAAGGCGTTCCGGTTCGCTCTATCAAAATGGGGACTTGCCTGGACCGTAGACCGGTGGCTCTCGTACAGCGTTTCAGCGAGGAACGACTCGAAAGCCGGACTACTCGGCATCGTTGAGATAGGGACGAGGGTCGACTGCTCGGTCGCCATCTTCCCAGACCTCAAAGTGGAGGTGCGGTCCCGTCGATAGCCCGGTGGAACCGACAAGCCCGATGACGTCACCAAGTTCAATCTCTTCGCCTGGCTCAACGAGGATCACACTCATGTGTGCGTACAACGTGAGCAGATCACCACCATGGTCGACCACCACCGTGTTCCCGTAGCCGCCGAAAGCAGACGCAATCTGGACGACGCCGGGTCCTGACGCCAAAATCTCCTCGCCAAACCCAGCGGTGATATCGACGCCGTTGTGGCTTCGCACGTATCCCAGGATTGGGTGCAGCCGTGGTCCGAAGTTCGATGAGATTCGTGTCGTTGGCAATATCGGGTTCGCGAGTAAACCGTCGAACTCTGCGAACGTTGTGACCCGGAACTCGGTTTGTTCGATGATGCTCGCGATCTCGAGCGTCGCTTGTTCGAAGATGCCGAGTTCCTGAGCAAACGACGCCTTGTTCTCACGCAACTCAGCGACAAGTTCAGCTTCCTCGTCTCGGCGATCAAGCTGTTCCTGTCGCAGGAGTTGTGCTTCTTCTCGCAGCACCTCGAGTCCATCTGCTGCCGAGACTGCCGACGATAGTGATACCTCGACATCAGCGGCGGCCCGCTCCCGCGCACTGGAAAAGGCCTGCGCCTGTTCCTCGAGCTGTTCGACCGCTCTGATATTGGCCACTTGGTCATCAAGCAGCGCCCGACCGTAGGCCTGAGCCACCGTGATCTCGGTGACGTTGGTGGCCGAAAGGATCGCCCCCTCGATCAGCGCATCATTGCCGCCAACCACGAATACCTGCAGGACTTCCTCGCTCGAAAGTGCGCGTTCGCGGGCTAGTTACTTTTGCGTAGACAGCAATAGTTTCGCACTGCCCTCTCGCTCGAAGTCGGCCTGTGCTGCTGCTTCGGTGAACGAACGGACATCGAGCTCGGCGTCAATGAGCAGTTGGTCAAGTTCGGCGAGCTGGTCTTCGATCGTGAGGTACGAACTGGTCGTTTCTCGCAGCAGCGTCAGCGCATCGGCCTCGGCGCCGGCTGCAGCCTCGAAGTTGCCGAGCCGGCGAAGGAATTCGGTTCGAGTGACACAGGTTCCTAGACCAGCCAAGAATGAATACCCATCGAGCACTGCGTTTTTCGTGATGCCAGGAGGCACGGTTCCTGAGATCACACACGGGTGACTGGGGTCGAGGAACTCGACACATTCTCCCGATGGATCAAGACGATGCAATATCGGGCAGAGATCCGCGCACGGATCATTCGCTCGGCCAATGGCGACCGGGTCTGCGTCGTCGCCTTCGTCGGAGTCGCGGGTGGCGCACTCGACCAGCCGGTCATTTGACTCTGCGCACTCATCATCGTCATCGTCACAACTGCCGCGAGGGTCGGAGCACTCGATGCCAAGATCAGCCGACCCGGAAGCTCGATCGTCGGCGCATCGCTTGATTCGCGCTTGGCAGAACGAGTCCGCTTCGGCACATCGCACCACTACTTCGGTCTCGCCGTCATCGCCCTCGACGGTCTCGACCACCAGGCAAGCACCACCGAGTGGCCGGGGGGAACCATCGGGGCAGTCCGACCCGGCGGCGACACAACGTTTGCCATCGACGGACAACAATTCGCCATCGGGGCATCTATCGCTCAGGCAGCTGAGCAGATCGCTGGCCAGGATCAAGTCGTTCGGACAACGAAATGTCTCTACACACTCACCACTGTCGTTTGGGACTTCGCCTCGATCACATGATGGGCCATCGGCGATACAGGTTTGGCCGTCGCTCCCCAAGGAATAGCCAGAATCACATGCAGGACTAGGCGATTCCTCGCCATCTGCCGGTTCTGCTTGGATGCAGAACAGGCCAGCGACATCAAGTGCCTGGCCAGTCGGACAGATCGAGTCGGTTGAGCTGACATCGAGTTCACAGGTCACGCCGTTGTCGCTGAGCACTGAGCCATCGGGACATTCCTGTGCCGCAGAGTCTGACGCGGTAGCAAATGTCAACAGCGCCACCAGCAGCGATGCAAGC
>DNHM01000313.1:0-1734 GCA_003485885.1 Acidimicrobiaceae bacterium | reverse complement strand
TTAGACGTCGAGGAAACGTGACAACGCGACGACCGACGCAACCATGCCGATCACTGCGCCGAGTGCAGTCATCGCCAGCCAGATCATGATGACGGTCTGATCGGGAGCCCGCAGATCGGCAAGCAACGCGAGGCCATCGCCCGATCCGATGTCTGAAAGCACGTTGTTCCATAGTTGTAAGATCGGCAGCGTTAGCGCTCCGCCAAGCAGACCTTGCAAAGTTCCTTCGATCATGAACGGCACACGGATATACCAGTTCGATGCACCAACTAATCGCATGACCTCGACTTCTCGACGGCGCGCAAAAATGGTGGTACGAATTGTGTTGTAGACAAGCAACAAGGCCGAAACAAGCAATGCCATACCCACGATCAAGAAGATGCGGTTGATTCGGGTGCTGCCGGTCTCGATGTCCTTGATGGTGTCGACGGCTGCAACTACTTCGAATACGCCAGGATCGTCGCGGAAACCATCGGCAAGTGTCTCGACCACGTCGGATTCGGGGCTCTCCGGAACGATCCGGAACGACGGGGGCATGTCGGCGACGGCGACAGATTCGCGAATTTGATCGGAGTCACGGAACATCGATTGGAACTCGACAAAGGCAGCTTCCTTGTCGACGAAGGTGAAGCGGTCAATCTCTGGGCTTGAGTTGAGCTTGTTCGTTACCGACGACTTTTCAGCTTCGCTGGCGTCGGGGTTCAAGAAGACGATGAATTCAACGCCATCTTTCCAACGATCGGTTGCGGTCTCGACCGCAGCGCTTAGTACAAGGCCAGCGCCAAGCACAGTCATCGAAATAAGGATGGTGAGCAGGGTGCCGACGAAGAGGCTGAAGCTGCGGCGCAGGCTGTAACTCAGCTCTCGGAAAAGGTTGCCAATACGAAAGTTCATCGGGCCTACTCGTAAACGCCGCGTGCCTGGTCACGTGCCAGGTTGCCGCTGTCAAGTTCGATCACGCGCTTACGCATGGTGTCGACGATGCCACGATCGTGGGTTGCCATAACCACCGTCGTGCCCGTCTTGTTGATTCGGTCGAGGAGCTTCATGATGCCGACCGAGGTCGCAGGGTCGAGGTTTCCGGTTGGCTCGTCGGCCAACAGGATCAGTGGGCGGTTCACGAACGCGCGGGCGATAGATACCCGCTGCTGCTCACCGCCAGAGAGTTCTTCGGGGTAGTTGTCTGCCTTCTTACTCAGACCAACAAGTTCAAGAATCGCTGGCACCTGGGTCGAGATCACATGACGCGGACGACCGATCACTTCGAGAGCGAAGGCGACGTTCTGCGAAACCGTCCGGTTGTCGAGCAACTTGAAGTCCTGGAAGATGCAGCCGATATTGCGACGCAAGAACGGCACCCGCCAGCCGCTGAGCCGGCCGATGTCCTTGCCGGCAACGTAGATCACGCCGTTGTCCGGACTCTCTTCCTTGTTGAGCAGCCGCATGAAGGTCGACTTGCCCGAACCCGAAGGTCCAACGAGGAAGACGAATTCTCCCTTTTGGATCTCACACGTAATGTTGCGCAACGCGACAACATCACCCTTGTAGACCTTAGAAACGTTCTCGAGTTTGATCATGGTGGGGTTCGTCCTGGATCCATGAGGCGACCGAAGTAGGACGCGCACACGTGGCGTGGAACCTGCAAACACTCGCCGGAGGTGCCCTTTCGGTGGCACCCCTGCACCGCCATGGGTTGCAGATGCGCCAGAAGGAACTAGGCCATAGCGCCACCCC
>DNHM01000138.1 GCA_003485885.1 Acidimicrobiaceae bacterium | reverse complement strand
GCCAGGTAATAGACCAACTGCCCATCGCTGCATGCCGTGACCGACATGATTTGATACAACGTCCATCCGGCGCTGACGTCGTCATCCAGCAAGGTGTGAGCCATGCCGCCGTCGGGCCAGAAGAACGACAACGCGGTGTCGAGCATCGATACTTCGAGGTGTTCGCCCACGCCATCGGCGCTTCGTTCTCTGGCGAAAAGTGCGGCGGTAATCGCCTGCGCTGTCGTGAGCGCGGTGGACTTATCGATGATGATCGTGCGGTGCACATCGTGGAACGGCACGTTCGGGTTGAGTTGGACCGCACAGTGGCCGCTCACCGCCTGGATCACGGGATCAAAAACTGGCACATCAGACATGGGGCCCGTCTGGCCGAAACCCGACATCCACACCGTGACGAGTTTGGGGTTGATCTCCCGCAGTTCCTGATGGGTGATGCCTAGCCGCTCGATAGCTCCAGCACGGAAGTTCTGCACGAACACGTCGGCATCTGCGGCGAGTTTCTTGACGATCGCCACACCTTCAGGAGTGGTCATATCTACGGCGATGCTCTTCTTGCCCCGGTTGCAGTTCAGTTCGAGCGCATTCATCCCGTTCTTCGAGAACAGCGAGTTCTGCCGGAGGATGTCTCCCTCAGGAAACTCAACCTTGATGACTTCGGCACCTTGTTCTGCGAGCAACATGGTGCACACCGGTCCAGCGACGACCTGGGTGAGGTCGACGATCTTGATTCCTGCGAGGGGTCCTGCCATTGGGCCAGTGTTGCCTAAGGCCAGCGTTGGTAAGAAAAGCGGCACTCCACCTAGTCTCACGGGATGCTTGAAGGCGTTCGCGTTTTGGATCTAACGCAGTACCTATCCGGACCAGCGTGCACGCTGCTTATGGCCGGCCTTGGCGCCGACGTGATCAAGGTCGAACCTGGACCTAGGGGCGACGCCGCGCGCATATTGCCGGTGGTCAAGGGTGATCACAGTTCGTATTTCGTGCAGCAGAACCGGGGCAAGCGGAGCATCTGTATCGACATGAATCAGCCCGCCGGCCACGAGCTGATCGCAGCACTCGCCGCTGAATGTGATGTCCTCGTTGAGAACTACGGCCACGGTGTGCTCGAGAAGCGGGGACTCGGCCCCGACGCACTGCGAGCAGCCAACCCAGGGTTGATCTATGCGTCGATCTCGACGTTCGGTCGCACCGGTTCAAAGGCGCATCTTCCTGGCTTCGACCTCATTGCGCAGGCCTATGCCGGCTCAGCCGCTCTCACTGGTGAACGCGATGGCGCTCCACTCGGGTCCGGAGCCCCCATGGGCGACGTCAGCGCGGGCATGATGGCGTTCGGTGCGATCTCGGCAGCGCTCTATGGTCGGGTCACCACCGGTGAAGGCCAGTTCATCGACGTGTCGATGGTCGAGTCGATCTTTAACATGCACCCGTTTGCGGTCCAGGGGCCGAGCATGACTGAAGGCAAAGCTCGGCTGAAACGCACCGGCCGTCACTTTGGTGCAGTTCCGCCAGCGGGCACTTTTATGGGCCCCGACGGCTGGCTGGCGATTCATGTGCTTGCGGGGCAATGGTCCCGCTTGTGCGAAGCGGCAGCATCGATCGACCTTGCTGGCATGGAACGTTTCCAGACGCCACAAGGCCGAGGCGACAACCGCATCGAACTGCTCGAGGTTCTCGAAGCCTGGATGCAGACGTTCCCCTCGAACGACGAGCTGATCGCCCACCTGGAATCACATCGGGTGCCGGTCGCTCCGGTGATCGATCCAGCGGATGCCCACCTCGACGACTGGTACGTCGAACGAGGGGCGGTCACCGAAGTGCATGATCCACATCTTGGATCAATCCGGGTTCCGGGTTTCCCAATCCACTCCAGCGGTGTGCCCCGTCGCCAGGTTGAACCGTTGGCTCCGGAGCTCGGCGCTGACAACGGCGACGTCCTATCCGAATTGCTCGGATATTCACCTACTCAGATCGACGACCTCGCACAAGCTGGCATCATCCGCTCTGCGAGCTGAACCTGTCCTCCAGCTACTCCGCGAGTTTGTCGATGGTGTCGATCAGGTTCATTTCGCCGTCGCGGGTTTGGCCGCCTACTTCGATGAATCGCTCCATGCGGCGGCGGGCCTCGGGGTCACGCAAGGTCTGCTGAAACAGGAAGGCTTCTTCCAACATGCCGTCGTGCAGGCTCATGGTGTCGGTGTTTGCAACCGAAGCCTTGGCGGCCGCGACCGCAATCGGTGGGTAACCAGCGATGCGTTTGGCGAGCGCAGTGACATGCGGGCGCAGCTCTTCGGGAGGAAGCGCTCGATTGAGCATGCCCCACGCTTCGGCCGTCTCGGCATCGATGTCGACGCCGCCAAGGATGATTTCCATGGCGCGGCCACGGCCAACAAGGCGGGGGAGACGTTGGGTGCCGGTGCCGCCAGGGAGAATGCCGAGTGGCACTTCCATTTGGTTTATGACGGTTTTGCCAATAGCCCCGAACCGCATGTCGCACGACATAGCGAGTTCGTTTCCGCCGCCACCAACACGCCCGGCGATCTCAGCGATGGTCGGCTTGGGCATGGTTCGGTAGGTCTCGCACATCAGATGGAAACCACCAAGTTCCGTTGGTTTCTCGGCAGGTGTTTCGAACGGGAATGTGGAGATCAGCGACACGTCGAAGTGGGCGATGAAGAAGTCGGGATCGTCGCTGCGTAACACCACTGCCCGCACGTTGTCGTCGACCGCCACCGCGTTGCCGAACTTGGCCAGCTGCGAGAAGAGATCGCGTACCATGACATTCATTGGTGGGGCGTCGATCGTGGCGAAAGCAACGCCGTCTTCTATCTCGACATGCAGCATGGTGTAGAGGGAGTAGTCGCTCATGCTTCCCACCCCAACTTGCCTTCGACGTCTTCGGCTCGGGCCTTGAGCCGTCGCATACCTCTGAGCCATCGGTCAGGGTCGTCGGCTTTGCGTCTGATGTAGTCGCCGACCTCAGGGTGGGGGAGTACGTGGAAACGTTCATCTCGCAGTGCAGCGACGACAACGTCGGCCAGCTCGGATGCCTCCATGATGCCGTCGGTGCCGCCGTCGGCCAGGCCGGACGGGGCCATTGCGGTATTCACGCCCTGGGGGCAGAGCACGGATACACCGATGCCTTCGTCGCCATGGGTGATGGCCAACATCTCGGCCAGCTTGATCGCCGCCGCCTTTGACACCGAATACGGCGCCGACGGAATGGCTGCCAGGAGCCCAGCGGCCGACGCGGTATTGAGCAAGTACCCCTCGCCCCGAGCAATCATCGATGGCAACACGGCTCGTGCCGCGTAGAGGTGTGACATCACATGCAGTTCCCACTGCTGTTGCCACTGTTCGTTGGTGGCATCGGTCAGGACACCGCGTGTGACCGAACCAGCGTTACTGCAGAACAGATCGATAGGGCCGTGAGCAGCGAGTGTTTGTTCGACAAGTGCTTCGACCTGCGACTCGTCGGTCACATCGGCAGCGATACCTTCACAGCCGATCTCGGCGGCTACCTCGGCTACACGATCGGTGTCGAGATCAGAGATCACGACGGTGCGAGCGCCCTCGGCCAAAAAGGCTCGGGCCAGCGCTTGGCCGATACCTCCGGTGCCGCCGGTGATTACTGCAACCTTGTCCTGGAGTTCCATCTGCCAACCCTATGTCGGGCGGCTACGCCGGGTTAATGCAGCTACACCGAAGTAACGGCGTCGCCTTGGGAGATCGTGCCTTCGGTGACCACCAGCGCGCCGACCGACAGGGTCGTTGCCCGTTCCGCATTGATAGTGCGTAACACGTCGAGGTCTCGATCCAGCCCAGGTTGTGGTCGGGTCACGATCACACACCGATCGATCGGTTTCATGACCGCAAGTTCGGTTGTGCCCAGGCTGACATGGGCGCCGACGAGGCCGTCTTCGCCAGAGCCATCCAGAATCACGTTTGCCCGGAACCTGCGTTGGTCCCAGTCGCACATGGTGTCGCGGCTCACCAGCGACACCCGGCTGGCTTTCGAGTCGTGCCACGCGCCGCCTGGCCCTTGCCAGCTGACCCAGTTCTCGTCGTTCTCGAAGTCCAGTGGGACCTCGTAGGTGCCGCCCTCTTCGCCGGCGGCAAGGAGTTCGACCTGGCGGTTGAGCCACGACGACAGCTGCTGGTTACAGGTCTCGTTGGCGCTGCTGATAACGGTTCCGTCGGGCAGCGTGATCGCCACATCGGCACCGGTCAGCGCAGCCGAAGCGAACAACAACTCTGGCGTGCGTCGGGCGGTGAGGACCGTGCCGGTGTCGACATCGAAGATGCCCCAGGACCGGTCACCCAGTACGCCGAGTTCGGTGACGGTGGCAACACTCACGCGTTCGCCGCCAACCGACTTGATCGGATACCGCCAAATTTCGCTCACGCGCAGATCACTCATAGAGAGAGTGTTGCAGCTTTTCATGGCTCCGCAGGTAGGAGCGAGGGACGAGCGG
>DNHM01000560.1 GCA_003485885.1 Acidimicrobiaceae bacterium | reverse complement strand
CAGCCTGCACCGGCTGATCGAGTAGGTCAGACTCATCGATTGCGGCGACCGTCGTCGACGAAAAGTCCGGATCGATTGCTGCAGTGCCGTTATCACTAACGCGTTCTGTCCACGATTCCCCATCGAAGAATCGGCCGTCGAAGCGGCCGAGCGGGTCTACATACCAGTCAGCTTCCATCAAGACCATCTCCTCGTTGCGTCTCGATCGCTACATGATCGTAGTGCCAACTGTTCTATGCTCTGGCCGCGCTCCGTGCCGACAAGTTTGACAAGGCGCATCCCCGCCATGACCCCATCTGACCTCATCCCGAACAGCCCCGACGACATCTCCAGTGAATGGTTAACTGCGGTCCTCACGGCTGCTGGTTATGAGACCACCATCAGCAGTCTCCGCATCCGCCCCATCGGCACCGGTCAGATGGCCTCCAGCCTGCGGGTCACGCCTGTGTATACCGCAAACAACGATGCTCCCAGGTCGGTCGTGGTGAAGATCGCGTCGAGCGATCCCGACAGCCGCCAGGCGGGTGCTCGAGGCGCGTATCTCAAGGAAGTGCGCTTCTATCAGGAATTGGCCCACACCTTGCCCGTAGCGACGCCGCGTTCGTTCTGGGCAGACATCGACACCGAAACCAACAACTTCGTCATCGTCCTCGAAGACATGCAACCAGCGGAACAGGGAGATCAAATCGCTGGCTGTGGCCCCGCAAGTGTGTACCTAGCGGCCACGAATATCGCGGGGCTTCATGCACCTCATTGGTGCGACCACGGGTTGTTCGATCTGTCATGGCTCACAGCCCCACCGGCCGAACGCCATCAGGGGCACGCCGAAGTAAAGGCGATCGTGGCCATGGTTACTCCCGGATTCATCGATCGTCACCGCGATCGACTCACCCCCACTCACATCTCCCACCTCGAATGGTTCGCCGAGTCTCTTGACACCTGGCTCCTGAACGATGGCGGTCGCTTCGCTCTCACCCATGGTGATCATCGGGTTGACAATCTGCTGTTCTCGAACACGACGGAAGCCCCGCGGCCCGTGACCGTGGTCGACTGGCAAACCATCGCCGTCCGTAATCCTGTCGCTGACATCTCGTACCTACTCGGCACGAGTGTCGACCCGGCCACGCGACGCGAAATCGAAAACGGGGTGGTCCAGGCATACCATCAGGCGTTAGGTGAACGTGGCGTCGACAATTATGACTTCGACATGTGCTTCGACGACTACCGGAACCAAACGCCCCATGCGTTACTGCTCACGGTTCTCGGTTCGATGCTCACTGTGCAGACAGACCGCGGCGACGACATGTTTATGGCCATGTTGCATCGCAGTAGTCAACAGATGACCGATCTGGGAGTTCGCTGAACGCTCTTCCGTCAGCCGCTTCTAATCACACGCCTGCCGAACACACAACTGCCGATAACCTGCCGCCGTGGCTTCTTCTGACGTTCAGATTTGCGCAATCGCCGGCGGCTCAGGAGCTGGCAAGACTACGCTTGCAATCAAGCTCCTCGACCTTCTCGGTGACCGAGGGTCTCACCACACCATCGACTGGTACTACCGAGACCTCACCCACCTCAGTCCTGGCGAACGAGCGGTGGTCAACTTCGACCATCCTGACTCACTTGAGGTTGACCTGTTTGCCGAACATCTGGCACTTCTTGCCGCTGGCCATGACGTAGACGCACCGGTGTACGACTTCGCGACCCACACCCGCACCACCGAAACCCAACGGGTCGAAGCTCGGGACTGCATCGTGACCGAGGGCATTCATCTCCTTGGCCTCCCTGCGGTCCGCGAACAGTGTTCGCTGACGGCATTCATCGATGTCGATGCCAAACTTCGGCTGGCTCGCCGGATGCGCCGAGATGTGGCCGAGCGCGGCCGCACCGAAGAGAGCGTACGCGACCAGTGGCTTTCCACTGTCGCTCCTATGCACGATCAGTTCGTCCAGCCAAGTTGTGCCTATGCCGATCGCGTCGTGCAGGTCAACGAGGATCTCGACGTTGTCGCCGAAGAACTGCTGAAACGATTGTTGAACAGCTGACTCCGGAAGAGAGAGGCAACGGTTCTCACTAACGCTTCACGCTTCAGGACCAGCAATAACCTTGCGGTCGTGTAATCCAGCAATTTCACCGGTCGACAGCCCCAATAGTTCCTCGAGGATCTGATCGGTGTCCGCGCCTAGCACTGGGGCTGGCGGCACTACGACGTGATCATCGGCGCTAAACCGCAGCGGGGATCCGGCGCTGAGCACCGACCCCACGCCCGGTTGGTCGACGCGTTGGAACATCGGATTTTCGGTCGAACAACGAGCGTCATTGTTCACCATGCCTAGGAAGTCGCTGTATTGGCCCCAGCAGCAGCCGTGCGCATCAAACAACTCTGCCACCCGTGCCATTGGTGTTTGTGCAGCAAATGCCTCGACCAAGGGGAAGAGCCGATCACGATGGTTGAACCGTTCGCCCTCGTCGGCGAAGTCCACATTAAGTTCGACTTCGAGCGCCGCGACCTGCTCAGTAATACCGGTGGCTTCAAGCATGCCTGTCCACTGCTTACTGCTGATCGCGACCACGATGAACCGGTGGCCGTCGTTTGTCACGAAGTCTCGTCCAAACGCGCCGTACAGATCGTTGCCGAGTCGGTCGCGTTGTTCGCCGAGGATTTCGGCTTCGGCAACGTGTCCCATATTAGCGACCGTCGACATGGCGACGTCTGACAGTGCCAGCGTGACGAGCTGGCC
>DNHM01000305.1 GCA_003485885.1 Acidimicrobiaceae bacterium | reverse complement strand
AACCTACGACCTTCGGATTATGAGCCCGACGAGCTACCTTACTGCTCCACCCCGCACAGACATACTACAGAGGCGAAGCCCGACAGCAACGCGTTACAAGGTGACCTGTGACATAACTCCTGTGATTTGGGCCACAAAATGCAGGACCTCATGGTCTGGCCGCCGTCTAGATACCTACGAAACGTCACCCATTCGGCCGTCAATGCGGCGACACGAAAAACCGGAGACAGTCGGGCCGTGCGGAACAGTTTGTTTCAAACGACGCCGCGTCGAACGCCAATCTGTTCGGACTGGCTGATTGGTCTGCACTCGAGGATTGGCCCGATGTCGAATACGAACCCTACGGTGTGCCCCGGAATGGGAGTTTCCAGTCCCGCATCGCCTTCGGGCTTTGTGGCGGTCCTCATGCCCCGATGAGCGCAGCGATGAGCGCAATCCCCGAAATCACCCGAGTTGGAGGAGTTATGGCCGGTCGGCGTGAAGCCAAGGAATGGGCGAAGGAGAATCTGACGGGACTGTTCTCCAGTCCGTCGGCGCCGTTCACCCCGGATTTTGCGCTGGACGAGGCAGGTGTCGTCAGAAATGTCGAACGGGTGGTCGCCGCCGGAGCCAGCGGCGTGGGTTTCGGTTTTCTCGACGCCTGGGGCCTTACCATCGCGCAACGAAAACATGTGATGGACCTGATCGCCGAGACGACAGGCGATCGAGCAATGTGTACCTTCTACACCGCCGACCACAGCGTTGCCGAGACGATTGACCTGAGCCTCCATGCCAGAGCGATCGGCGCGCAGGCGATCATCTTGTGGGTCCCCTATGAATGGGCGTCGTCGCAGAACCTGATGCATGATTATTTCGACTATGTCGCCCAAAAGGTAGACATGCCCATCATTGCGTTCAACACCCCCCATTCGGGCATGACCATGACGCATGAAACCATGGCTCGTATCGCGAAAATTCCCAACGTCTGCGGCTTCAAGAACGCGATCAAGGATCCCCAACACACGATCCAGGCGATGGAGATGTTCGGTGATGAGATCGTGCTGTCCTACCCGTTCGAGGAGCAACTGCTGGAGATGACTGTGCAGCACGGCCAGCAGGTGCTGATGGGATCGACCAGCGTCTATCTGATGCAAAGCCCGGAGCGGCAGCCGATCGTCGATTACCTCCGTCTCGCACAGCGGGGTGACATAACGGGCGCGACCCACATACGCGACGAACTGGCGCCGCTGCGGGAGGTATGGGCCAGTATCTATGCGGTGTTGTGGGACGAAAAGAAGGCTGCGCATCCCATGGGCCTCATCAAATATTGGATGGATATTCTGGGCATGGCTGGTGGACCGATGGGACCTCCGATGCAGCAGCCCGACGAAGCCACCAAGGCATCGTTCCGGGAACGCCTGGATGCCGCAGGCTGGGAACAGCTTCTTTTCCCCAGCCGTTTCTGACAACATCAGAGTTTCCACATCCACGGTCGCAGACCGCGTGTGCATCAAAGGAGTGAACTGTGGAAGCGCTGAAAGACAAAACGGTCGTCGTGACAGGCGCGGCTGGCGGCATCGGCCGGGCGGTGGCCGAAGAGGCCGGGCATGCAGGTGCGCGGCTGGCGTTGGTCGATGCAGACGCAGCGCGTCTGGGTGAGACGGCCGCTGCGATCCGCTCCGCTGGGGCCGAGGTGCTGCCGTGCGTGGTGGACATGACCGATCGTGCAGCATGGCAAAAGTGCATCGATGACATCGCGGCCCATTTCGGCGGGATCGATGTGCTGGTGAACAACGCCATTTGGGTCAAATACGAGCCGATGGCCGAGGTGCAAGAGGATGTCTACCGGCGCCAGATGGCGATCGGTGTCGACGCGGTCTACTGGGGCATACAGGCGGTCACTCCCCACATGCTCGCTCGGGGAGCTGGCAGTATCGTCAATATGACCTCGCCCGCATCGGTGCACGGCATTCCCAATGGGTCGGTCTACGCGGCAGTCAAGGGTGCGATTTCTGCGTTGACGCGTCAGTGCGCGGTCGAATTGGGACAGAAAGGCATTCGAGTGAACGCGGTCGCTCCTGGACCAATGCCGACACCCGGCACAATGCGCGTCGTCGACCAGGAAGGCTGGAAGAAGCGCCTGGCGCGTAGCCCATTGGGTCGGCTGTCCACGCCAGAAGGCGTGGCCAGGGTCGTTGTTTTCCTCGCATCGGATGCGGCCGATTGCGTCAATGGCGACGTAATGTTCGTGGACGGCGGGCGCTCCATCTCAGCGATGTGATCCCTGGGGCCAGACATCGAGAGGACGTGCTAATGCGCGAGAACCTGGAATTTCATTCACTGGACGGAACGCCGCTCGCAGCGTTTCTCCAAACTCCCGACAGCGGTAGCGGACCGTTTCCCGCAATCGTGCTCAGCCATGGTTTCGGCGCAGTCAAAGAAATGGCGCTCGATCAATACGCCGATGTGTTCTGCGAAGCGGGCTTCGCCTGCCTCGTCTACGACCATCGCAACACCGGGTCGAGTGGAGGGGCACTGCGCGGCGAGATCGATCCGTGGCAGCAAATTTCCGACATGCGCGACGCGATCACCTACGTGGGGAGCCGCTCCGAGGTCGATGCAGATCGCATTGGCCTGTGGGGCACCAGTTATTCCGGCGGTCACAGCCTGGTCGTAGCTGCAACTGACCAGCGGGTCAAATGTGTCGTGTCTGTGGTGCCGACCATCAGCGGGCACCAAAACACGATCCGGGCGCTCACAACCGTCGCCCACGCCGCCTTCCTTAGCGAGGTGAATGAGGAGCGGGCAGCCCGCCAACGCGGCGACGAGCCCCGGATGATTCCGATCTCAGTCGAAGGCACCGGAAGCTACGAATGGAGCAAGGTCGCAGGCCTCGGCACGACCTATGTCAATTCCTGCACACTGCTCAGCCGAGCCAACCGCAGCGCCTATGAGCCGGGCAGCTATATCGCTGCCATCGCACCCACACCGTTGTTGATGGCATTGATGACACACGACACGACATGCCTGACCGATGTACAGCTCGAGGCTTACTCAACGGCGCATGAACCGAAGCGACTCGAGATGTTTCCGGGTGGCCACTACGACCCCTACACCACACAGCTGACGGCCGTCGCGTCGGCGTCTCGCGACTGGTTCGAGACATATTTGGGCAACAAGCAGTGAAACTGGTGTCCCCGTCGTGATCGGAAGCTTTGCGACAGTGATGGACCTGTTGGTCGAAGACGAGGACGTGTTCATTGGACCGACGTTGCTCGACAGCGGGGTCCGAACCTATGGCGGACAACTCCTCGCCCAGTCATTGGGTGCGGCCGAACGAACCGTTTCCGATGACCGGGCCGTGCACTCGACCCACTCGCACTTCGTGAAGGCCGCTGATGCCACCCAACCCATTAGGTACAGGGTCGATCGACTCCGAGATGGGCGCTCGTTCAGCCAGCGTCAGGTAGTCGCGCTCCAGGACGACGCGGAGGTGTTCCGGAGCCTGATCTCGTTCCACGTCCCCGAGGAGGGCCTGGAGTGGGAGGAGCCGATCACCATCGAGGTTGCCCCGCCAACCAGCGACCAGCCCTACACCGACTATGACGACCTCATGGAGTCGATCCTGCCGGTCGATGAACGCCCGTGGGCCGGTCGGGTTCGCCCGATAGACGTCAGATGCATCAACACCATGAAGGCGCCGCAGGGTCAACCGGTGACCGAACCCCAGCTCATGTGGATGCGGGTGCACGGCCAGCTGAGAGTCGATCGAGCCGTCCACAACGCGGGGCTCGCCTACCTCGCCGATACCGGGATGGGAGCTGTGATCTTGTTACCCCACGGCCATGGCTGGCAAGACGAGCGATTCACCGTCGCCAGCCTCGATCACGGCATGTGGTTTCACCGCCCTACCAGAGCGGACGAATGGCTGTACTTCGTCCAACGAGTCGAATCCACGTCGCGGGGCCGAGGCCTGGCGAGCGGCCGCTTCTATGACCTCGATGGCCATCTCGTCGCCACCTGTATGCAAGAAGGCCTGATGCGCCGGAACGGCTGACGCGGCGGTTCGAGCAAGAAGTTGTCCAGTGCCACTCCCCGTTGGAGAGCA
>DNHM01000432.1 GCA_003485885.1 Acidimicrobiaceae bacterium | reverse complement strand
CATTCGTACTTTGGCTCAGCGACCTTGAACATCATTGACAGGAAGTTGGTGGCGTAGTCGAGATCGTTCTCGGGGTAGACGTACGGCATGCCGATCGAGGACCGGTAACCAGCGGCAGCGAGTGTTGGCAGCTTTGCGATCAGACGGGTCGTCTGCAGCATGCGGTTCGTTGGATCCTCGATGTCTTTTGCCTCGGGGTAGAACGTGCCGAGCGCTGCGATCGAAGCCATGAGCATGCCCATGGGGTGCGCATTGAACTGGAAGCTGTCGACAAAACGACGCCGGAAGTTCTCATGTGTGTACGTGTGGGTGGTGATGTCGTGCTGCCACTGTTCGTACTGCGAAGCGTCAGGAAGTTCGCCCTTCAGAAGCAGATAGGCGACTTCGAGGTAGGTCGAGTCCTTGGCGAGTTGCTCGATCGGGTAACCGCGGTACCGCAGGATGCCCTCGTCACCTTTGATGTCGGTGATCGAGCTCAGGCAAGACGATGTCGTCGTGAACCCAGGATCGTTGAACCACAGGCCGGGCAGGTTCTGCTTCCACTGGCCGCTATCGACGCCGCCATCCTGGATGGGGATTTCAAAAGACTCACCCGTGCGATTGTCGGTGATCGTGATGGATTCGGACACAAAACTTCCTTATGCGAGGTCAAAAAACATGTAGAGAAAATGATGGGCGCCAGCTAGCACGATGCGCTCATGGCTAGGACCCCCGTCGACGGGCAGGATATCGCAACACGTCCTGTTCAATGGAATCGAACGGTCAAGCAAAGCCGAGGTGGCGCACCATTGTCGATGCCCGGCGTCGTGGATTAGAGCGGTGAGTTGTCGTGGCGTCGCCGGGGAAGCCGCTCGCGTTTGGTCGCGAGTAGATCCAGAGCCTCGGCAATTTGGCGCCGGGTGTCGGCTGGGTCGATCACCATGTCGATGGATCCTCGCTCGGCAGCGACATAGGGATTGAGCAGTCGTGCTTCGTAGTCGGTTTCGATTTCGACCCGTTCCTCGGCCGACGCCGTGC
The DNA here is from genome assembly GCA_003485885.1 of Acidimicrobiaceae bacterium. Taxonomy (GTDB): domain Bacteria; phylum Actinomycetota; class Acidimicrobiia; order Acidimicrobiales; family UBA10347; genus UBA10347. The sequence goes on along the minus strand of DNHM01000432.1, from coordinate 2,337 downwards.
GATGCAGGATTTCGACGGCGCCTTTGGCGCCCATCACTGCGATCTCGGCCGATGGCCATGCCATGGCAAGGTCATTACCCATCGTTTTGGAGTCCATGACGATGTAGGCACCGCCATAACTTTTGCGGAGCGTGATCGAGATGCGGGGCACCGTGGCCCGGGCGTAGGCGAACGCGAGTTGTGCGCCGTGACGGATCATGCCTCGCCACTCGAGATCTTTACCGGGTTGGAAACCAGGGGTATCCACGAACGTCAGGAGTGGGATGTTGAAGGCATCACACAGGCCAACAAAACGAGCACCTTTTTGGCTGGCAGCAATATCGAGTGTGCCGGCGAGTACCTGGGGCTGGTTGGCCACAATCCCCACGGCATGTCCGCCGACATTGGCGAAGGCCGTGATGAGGTTCCCTGCCCATTGCCCTCGAAGTTCGGTGATGACTTGGTCATCGGCGATGGCTTCGATCACATGGCGTACGTCGTAGCTGCCGCTGGCGTTCGTCGGCACGATCTCGCGCAGCTCCGGGCATGGACGATCTACCGAATCAGCGGTCGCGCGAAATGGCGGTAAGTCCGAGTTGGAGTCGGGCAGATAGGACAGGATTTCGCTAACGAGTTCGACGGCGGCGTCTTCGTCGGCGACAACCGCAGTAACAACGCCGCTGCGTGTCGCATGGACCGACGCACCTCCAAGCTCATCGTGGCCAACCGGAAGGCCAGTGAACTGTTCGACCATTGCTGGGCCCGAGACGAAGGCATAGGCATCTTCGACCATGACTACTACGTCGGCGATGCCGAGCATGAGCGCAGGGCCTGACACGATTGGGCCGGTGGCAACAAGGACCGTTGGTACGATGCCAGAGCACTTGATCATGGCCCGAACAGCGCTACCCCAACCGTGGGCAGCGATGATGCCTTCTCGGACGTCGGCACCGGTTGACTGGACGAACCCGACTACCGGATGCCCCTTGGCTCGGGCCAACTCGCACGCAGCGCTAATCGTGAGGCCGTCGGCTTGCGTCATCGAACGGAGGTCGCCGTCGATCGAGATGCTCACGACCTGATGGCCGTTGATCGAACGTACGCCAGCGCGAACTGACCCTTGGATGCCGGCCCGAAGCTCGATTGAGCCTGGGCCGTCGGTCATAGGTAGGCCGCTCATGTGGTGGTTCTACTCATCACGGGATTGATAGCACGTTCGGGACCTCAACAGACGCCTGCGGAGAAGATGTTGTTGCATCGGTGTGACAACCAGGAAGCGAAGCCGCAGCATCTTTCGCGATTTCTTCGATGATGAAAGCGACGGCCTCCAGCGCTCGGGTGGGCTGGCTGACGCTAAGAGTGGTCAGGGCTACCCGACGCGGTGCCATGTCGTTGATTGGTTTGACAACAAGTTCACGTTCGTTGTGGTCGGCCGCAGCCGTGGCGGGAATCAACGCCACCCCCACATGTGCCGCAGCCATGGCCTGAACCAACGCACTGCTGCCGACCTCGAGGCCGGTTCGAAGGGGCACGTCAGCCTCGCTGAATGCCCGGGCGATGTGGTCATACAACGGATTGTCGTGCAGTGGCAGTAGTAACTTGGTTTGGGCCAGGTCACGCAGAGTTACCGATGTCTTGGCAGCAAATGGATGGTCGGTCGAAAACACGGCAACGATGTCTTCGGTAAACAACGGTGTTGACCGCAGTTCGGGGTTGCTGGCACCGGTGGTGATCGCTAGGTCTACGTCGCCAGCGAGCAACTGCTGGACGAGCGTGCCTGAGTGGGCTTCGACCACGCTGACCGATACTTCGGGCAGTTCGCGCGTGGCCCGCGCCAAGGTTGGTGGAATCACTGCCAGGCCGATCGACGGAGTTGTGCCGCACACGACGTCGCCAATGATCCTGTCTTCGATAGCAGCGAGGTCGTCGGCGATTGCGCTGAGCTGGCGAACGATTTCTCGTCCACGCTTTTCAACCACCGAGCCGGCTTGAGTGAGCTGTCGGGTGCGGCGATCCAGCAGTGTGACACCAAGTTCGTCTTCGAGGCGGGCGACATGGGTGGACACGTTTGACTGGACCGTAAACAGTGCGGTTGCTGCAGCTGAAAACGAGCCATTGTCTACAACGGCGAGAAAAGAACGTACTTGGCGAAGGTCCATCGGTCACTTTCTATCGGGGGAGCGAATGGGGGAGGCGGGTGCCGGGTGTGGCTTGGTGCGTCCATTCGACGGTGATAGGCGAACCTTGTCATCAGCCGTTCACTCTGGGAGAAGTCGGAATTGTTACAGTATCACCAAAAGAGATACTTCATATCGTGGCTACATGTTGGACAAACTACGTGAAGTGTTTCACAATGTC
>DNHM01000501.1 GCA_003485885.1 Acidimicrobiaceae bacterium | reverse complement strand
CGCAGTGTGTTGCAGTGGGACAAGGAAGACTGTGCAGCAGTCGGTCTGGTCAAGTTTGATCTCTTGGGCCTGGGCATGTTGAGTGCGCTTCACCTGGCGGTCGACCTGATCGCTGATTGTTACGGCATCGACATCGATCTTGCGGCTATTCCACAAGAAGACTGTGTTTATGACATGTTGTGCAAGGCCGACTCGATTGGAGTGTTTCAAGTCGAGAGTCGAGCCCAGATGGCGACTTTGCCTCGGCTCAAGCCCCGCACGTTTTATGACCTGGTCGTCGAGGTTGCACTCATCCGTCCCGGCCCGATCCAGGGCGGTTCAGTCCACCCGTACATCAGACGCCGCAACGGACGTGAAGAGGTCACGTATCTACACCCATTGCTCGAGAACGCGTTAGCCAAGACACTTGGCATTCCGTTGTTCCAGGAACAACTCATGCAGATGGCGATCGATGTCGCTGGGTTTACTGCGGCCGAAGCCGACGAGCTGCGCCAGGCAATGGGGTCCAAACGCAGCCAGGCCCGTATGGAACGGCTGCGAGAGCGGTTCTACGACGGCATGGGTGAACGAGGCATCGTGGGCGAAACTGCGGATCTGATCTGGGAGAAACTGGCAGCGTTCGCGAACTTCGGGTTCCCCGAGAGTCATTCGGTCAGCTTTGCCTATCTGGTCTATTCGAGTTCCTGGATTAAGTATCACTATCCCGCAGCCTTCTGTGCATCGCTGCTGAATGCCCAGCCCATGGGTTTCTACAGTCCTCACACACTGGTTCAAGACGCCCGACGCCATGGGGTGAAGGTGTACCGGCCGTGTATTAATGACAGTGCAGCCGGTGCCACGGTCGAAGGCGCTGCAGACGAATCGGTCATGCGTATGGGCATCTCGTCGGTGCGCCATGTGGGCGATGACTTAGCCGAGGCCATCGTGGCAGAGCGTCAGCAGAATGGTTTGTTTCTCAGCATCGAAGACGTGCGGCATCGCACCGGAGCGGATCGTCGAGTGCTCGAAGCCTTGGCCACAGCCGGTGCATTCGACCGCATCCTCGAACAGGGCGATAGTTCGAGTGTCACCGACCGTCGTCAAGCCTTGTGGACTGCAGGGGCGGTGGCCGCTACCGGGCCGGGGCAGCTGCCAGGCATCGTGACCGGGGTTCAAGCTCCGCAACTACCAGGTATGTCTGATCGTGAGTTGGCGCAGGCCGACATGTGGGCGACCGGCGTCGCAGCCGAAGGCCACCCCACGCGGTTCATCCGTGACCGGCTGAGCGACGAGGGTGTGGTCACTGCCAGCGAACTTGCCACACATCCGCATGGCAAGGTGATGATCGCTGGTGTGGTGACCCATCGCCAGCGCCCGGCAACGGCTTCAGGTACCACGTTTCTCAACATCGAAGACGAGACTGGGCTTATCAATGTCATCGTGTCTAAAGGTTGTTGGATCCGACACCGGATGATTGTCGGCACGGCACCTGCTCTTTATGTGAGAGGGCGACTCGAACGCAGCGAAGGGGTCGTAAACGTTATTGCCGAACGTGTTGAGGCGTTGTCCCTGCAAGTGCAGTCGAAAAGTCGGGATTTTCGCTAAGGCTTGGGTTTGCAAAATCGATGTGGCCGAAGTCGACATCGTCTGCCGGCATTGGGGCATGGAAGTAGAAACCTTGCGCCATATCGCAGTTCAGCGCGTGTAAAACCTCAACCTGAAGTCGAGTTTCGACGCCTCCAGCCACCGTGGTCATACCGAGCGTGTGCGCAAGGTCGATGATGGCTTTGGTGATGACCCGGTCATCGCGGTTATAGATCGACTGCACAAACGATTGGTCGATCTTCAAGATGTCAACAGGAAGGCGTCGTAGATAACTGAGCGAGGAATACCCAGTGCCGAAGTTGTCGATTGCGAGTAGCAGGCCAAGGTCTTTTATGCGCCCCAGGATTGTCATTGAGGCGGCGACATCGCTCATTACGACCGACTCGCTGATCTCGAAGCAGAGCAGACGAGGGTCCAGACCATGTTCGTCTAGAAGGGAGCTGATGGCAGGAATCAACTCGGGGTCAAGAAGTTGGCGGTTGGAGAGGTTGATGGTCATCAGCGTTTCTGATTCGCCGGCCTTGTTCCAGACGCTTGCCTGAGCAATAGCTGTTTGCAGGACAAGACGACCAAGTTCGCCGATCAAGCCGCTCTCTTCAGCAATTGGAATAAAGGTCGCTGGACTGATAGACCCCAACTTGTCATCGTTCCATCGAGCCAGGGCCTCAACAGCTACGGTTTCGCCGGAGTGCAGACTGATGATTGGTTGGTAACTGACGCTAAGACGGTCATCTCGAAGAGCCGCATGCAACTGGCGTTCTGTCTCGTAACTCTCAATCGCTTGGTTCTGGACCGACCGATCGAAAGCTGTGAACTGTCCTCGCCAGGAGCGTTGGGCACTCAACGCCGCAGAGCGCGCCTGTTGCATCAACTTGAACGGGGTTAGATCAGCACAGTTCTCGCCAGTTGCCGACGTGATCCCGACGCTGACGGTGATGGGCAGTTGGCCGGTTGATGTCATGATTGGCTGATCGAACTGGCCGACGATGCGATTGGCGATTTCAGTGATGTCTGGGGCACCTGGTCCCGGCGCCCACAGAATGAAAAAGCCGTCATCAAGCCGAGCCATCTCGTCGTCGAGTCGGACCGTTTCGCTGATCCGGTCAGCAACGATTGAGAGCAATTCGTTGGCGATGTCGGCTCCATGGCATGCGGTAACTACATCGAAGTAGTCGATGCTTACCAACAAGATGCCGACCGATCCGGTCGGTGGCACCTCGGCCAAAGCTCGATCCACTGCGTGATGAAAGTGTGAGGGAACGCTGTGTGGGTGGCTTTCGGTGGGTAGCTCCGGGCTGTGACGCTCTGTCCTGGATGCGCCTCGTTGGAGCGCGCCAGCACACCAGTCCAAGAGTTGTGATGTTCCTGGTCGTGTTCCCGACTTCATCCAAGCTGGATCGGCACATCAGCGCCGCGTTAAAGCCATTGGGCATCATTGTTTTGGTTTGGGGCCGAATGGACTAGGCCCTTTGGCCTACCCCGGCGGCTTCTACCCGCTACCGTCTCCCGCGTCATGCCTGAGTTCCGTGCAGCTTCCAGGCCGTCCCCTCACAGATGGGCCTCTCGACTGAGGTGGTTTCGACGCGGCGTCATGCCATCGCTTGGCGACTTGGGGGAGCGGCTAGCTGCCTTACTCATGCTGGTAGTTGTGGCCTTGCTGGCTGGTTTGACACTTGGGCACAACACCGACCGGCTCCAAGAGTTGCCGGGTCTATTGCTGATGGTCCCCGCGGCCATCGCACTTCGGGGCAATATTTTTGGTGCGCTCGGATCGCGTCTCGGCACTGCAATTCATGCCGGTACGTTCCGACTATCGATGCGTTCGTCTTCGGTCGTGGGGGAAAACGTTCTGGCTTCGCTGGTACTCACCTTGGCAACGTCTGTCGCCCTAGCGGTACTAGCCAAGGGTGCTGCGGTGGTGTTTGGCGTGGCAGGTTCCATTGCACTCGCGAACTTCATCGTCATCAGCGTGGTGGGTGGTCTGTTGGCATCGGTCGCGGTCTTGGTTACCGCGTTGGGGCTGACCTCTGGTTCGGTTCGGTTTGGCTGGGACCCTGACAACGTGACCGCACCACTCGTTACCGCAGTCGGTGATGTTGCAACGGTTCCCGCTCTGGTGCTGGCCTCAGCTCTTGTCGGCAAACAATGGCCAGTCCTGGCCGTCACGGCGATAGCTGTGGCAGCAATTCCGGTCGCAGTGTTTGCAGTTCTGCATGCTGGTCGCCCTGGCCTGAAGACCATTCTCCGCGAATCAATGCCGGTGCTGATGATCGGCATTCTGCTGGACCTGGTGGCGGGTGTGACCGTGGAACGCCAACTCGACTCTTTCACTCTGTTCCCAGCCTTGCTGGTGATGTTGCCAGCGTTTCTCGCGGTTGCGGGAGCGCTAGGAGGCACGTTGTCCAGCCGTTTGGCGAGCCAGTTGCATCTCGGCACGATCTCTCCGAATCGAGTGCCTGAGGCCCGGGCCCGGGCCGACATTTTGGCGTCGGTCGGACTGGCTTTCCCCGTCTTTGCGACCTGCGGGTTATTGACGCACGCGTTTGCGCGAGCCTCAGACCTTCAGAGTCCTGGTGTGGGCTGGTTGGTTGCCGCGGCGCTGTTGGCTGGCATCGTGGCCACGTTCATGGCCTCGGCGGTTGCGTACTACAGCACTATTGCGTCGGTCCGGATCGGTCTCGACCCTGATACGTATGGCATCCCCTTGGTCACCAGCACCATGGACCTACTCGGTGCCTTCACCTTGATCCTGGCCATCGAACTCCTTGCGTTCACCTGAACCGAACCGGTTCAACGAACTATGTTGAAAGCACCTCATGGATGACAGACCGAACAATTTGCGATCGATGTTGGCTGAGGCCAAAAACCTCAGTGAGCTCATGGTCGACCTTGCGTAC
>DNHM01000489.1 GCA_003485885.1 Acidimicrobiaceae bacterium | reverse complement strand
GCGGCAGCAGCTTCGTCGAATGCGGCAACGAAGTCACCTTCGGCCCAGTTGGTGTCGCCACCCGCAGGTCGTTGGCCCTTCATGCCGGCCACAAAGAAGTGTTGCGCGCCAACGACATGGTTGATCACACCAGCAACGTCCCATGAATCACATGGTGAGGCGTTCTGAAGCTGATCGGCGGTGACGTTGGCCAATACGCCTCGAGTGGCAGCAATGGCTTGTTGGAGGGGGGCGGTACTCATAGTTACTCCTAAAGATCAGACGAGAGTCGTCCAGATTGACTCACCCTAGCGACCGATCCACACAACGTTTCGTCGGTTACGGCGACTAACTACTCCTTGTTGACCCTGAAGAAACCGACGCAGATAAACAGGAAAAGCGCCATATCGAGGTCACCTGCCCGGCGACGGAGCAGAGACTCCGCGTCAATGGAGGGAATAGTCGAGGCGTCAATAGGTTGATACCTCTCGGACGCATAGTGCGACCAGAACCTAGGAGTTCGCGAATGATCGCAGCACTCATCGGCACACTGATTACCGGCGCATTGATCGGCTTCGGAGGACGTGCCATCCTGCCCGGCGCCCAAGACATTGGGCTGCCCAAGACCATTGGTGTCGGCGTGATTTCCTCGATCATTGTCGGATTGTTTCTTGGCTCGGTCAGCTGGATCGCCGCCATCATCGCCGGGTCCGTTGTCGCTGCTGGTGTGTTGTGGTTCTCCATCCGCCAAGGCTGGCTCCACGCCTAACCGCTGACTCGGCGAGCTTTCCCGCCGACGGAACTAACCAATCAAAATGCAACGAACGTGTACTTCGGTGCACGTTCGTTGTCGTTTTCGCGAGATTGTGGGTCCCTCGTGATTTCGGGGCCACACAGAACCGCGGTGTAGTTTCATCGCCATGGCGATAGCACGCACCGGCGACTCCTTGATCCGAGTCGAAGACGTCCACCTGTTAACTGGCGACACCACGTTCGTGGCAAACGCTGCACCTGATGCAGCATTCGTGCACTACGTAACGTCGTCGTTCGCGCATGCCCTCATTGTTGGGATCGATGTCAGCGAAGCCGCAGCAGCACCGGGAGTGCTCGCAGTCGTCACTGGCACCGACCTGGAAGCGGCTGGGCGTCCGAGCGTCATGCCTGGACTGACACCGCCGCATCCTTCGTTCGCCGCTACCCCGGTTTTAGCCCGCGACCGGGTGCGGTTCGTTGGCGAGGCGATCGTGGCCATCGTCGCCGAGACCGAGGCCCAGGCTGCTGACGCGGCCGAATTAGTGGTGGTCGACTTTGACCCGTTGGCACCGGTGATCGACCTTGCCACAGCGCATCAGGCAGAGCCAATCTTCGAAGCCGCCGAGTCCAACGTGTTGGTCACCGAAGAGCGGCCGGACTCGTCGCCTATCGATTTCAGCCAGTTCGAAGTGGTCGTTCGATCAGAGTTCAACAACAACCGGGTCCATCCTGCGCCGCTTGAGGGGCGCGTCGCTTCGGCACGGTGGATCGACGGTCGGCTGGAACAACACGCCGCCTGCCAAGGTGTACATCCGATGCGGAACGCACTGGCGTCGTGGTATGGCCTGGAACACGACCAGATTCGGGTCACAACCAGCGATGTTGGTGGCAGTTTCGGCGCCAAGGCCAGGGCGTATCCCGAGGATCTGCTACTCGGCCATCTGGCGCAGGTGGTGGGCCGACCGGTCGTATGGACTCCCCCACGGTCGGCTGACATGGTTGGACTCGGACACAGTCGGGCGCAGTTACACGACATCGTCATAGCTGGAGACCGAGACGGCCGGCTGCGGGCGCTCCAGGCGCACGTGCGCACCGATACCGGCGCCTACCCCGCTGCGGGCCTCGCTCAGGCGCGTAATGCCACTCGCATGCTCCCTGGGCCGTTCGACATCGAACACGTCCATTGGACACTCGATGCAGTCGCCACCAACACCACCCCGATCGTGGCCTACCGGGGCGCTGGCCGGCCCGAGTCAGGGTCGCTATTGAACCGGGCCATCGATCTGTTCGCGTCGGAGATCGATATTGATCCGATCGAGGTCATGAAGCGCAACCTATTGCCTGCCTCGGCCCTGCCGTTCACCAGCGCTGGTGGGGTCATCTATGACTCCGGCGACTATCCCGGCTGTCTCGATGTGTTGTTGCGTGAGCTTGACCTGGACTCGCTGCGAGCCGAACAGACACAACGACGCAACGACAATGACGTGAAGATGCTGGGTGTTGGCGTGGCAATGTTCGTCGATCGCACCGCGGGTGTGCCCGGAGCCGAGTACGGCGCGGTGCATCTGCAACCCGATGGATCGTTCGTCGTACACACCGGTTCCTCGCCCTATGGCCAAGGCCATTACACCACCTGGATACAGCTGGTCAGCGAACGCACCGGCGCTGCGGTCGAATCGATCTCCGTCTTTCATGGCGACACCGATGTTGTACCCCGAGGCGGCATCACCGGCGGTAGCCGCTCGGCGCAGAAGGCCGGGTCAGCAGTAGCGGTGGCCACCGAGACGCTCGTTGACGAAGCCAGAGCCCATGCGGCACGCATGCTCGAAGCGGCCGAAGCCGACGTTGTGCTCGATCTCGAACGAGGTCACTTCCACGTCACCGGATCGCCTGGCGCAGCCACTGTTGGGTGGGCCGAGATTGCTGCGCTGCTGATCGACGACGCCGCCAATGCCGACGATGACACGTCGCACGTGATGAAGTGCGAAGCCGACTTCGAACCCGACAATCACTCGGTGCCTTATGGCGCGTATGCAGCGGTGGTCGAGGTCGATCGCGAGACGGGCGCCGTGACATTGCTACGGATGGTGACCGTTGATGATGCCGGCACGATGATCAACCCGATGATCGTGCTTGGGCAGGTGCATGGCGCCGTGGTGCAGGGCATCGGCCAGGCGTTGTACGAAGAGTTCGTGTACGACGACGCAGGCAACCCGCTCACGGGCGACCTGCTGTCGTACACCATGCCGTCGGCGGTCGAGATCCCACCGCTCGAAGCCCACATGACCGAACACCCGTCGCCCAACAACCCGCTCGGGGCAAAAGGCATCGGCGAGTCAGGCTGCATCGGTGCCGTACCAGCGATCCAAAATGCCGTCATCGACGCTCTTCGCCCGCTCGGTATTCACCACATCGACCTGCCACTCTCGCCCCAGCGTGTCTGGCACGCCATCCAACAAGCAGGCATCGACCTGGCTGTCGGCGAGACCGACCACCGGAACCGCCGAGGACAGTGACCTCATGCCGGGTTACGCTCAGAGAATGGTAAGCAAGCGCGGCTGATGGCTACGAGGTTTCGGTAATCGCCGACGAAGGCGAACCTCCGCACCTGATTCGTTGCCATCGAGGTGCTGAGGCAATCGACATCTTGCTACCGGTCGTGGACTACCAGCGACACGCACTGGCCAGGGCCGTCGATCATGTACTCACCGTCGAAGACGTGATCATCCACAAGCTCATCGCTTGGCGCCTGCGGGACCAAGATGACGTCCGATCGATCATCGAGGCTGGTGTTGCACTCAACAACGAATACCTCAACCACTGGATCACCGAGTGGGAACTGGCAGACCGCTGGTCCGACTTCGGTTAGCCGGCGGCGCGTTTGAAGGCGTTTGGCGGGAAGGCTTTGGCCTCGACGCAGCGTTGTGACCAGTCGGCGAGATGCACAACGATGTCGTCGAGCTCGGCTCCGAGCGAGTCGATAATCGATTGTTGCAGCACATCGGTGCGGTGTTCGAGGTCGTCTCGGTAGGCAGTACCGGCGGCAGTGATCGTGTTGTCTGCCACCCACCCATAGTCTGCGAGCCGTGCTGCCGCTGCGGCGAGTGTTACCTCGTCCCATCCGCGACTCGCGCTGTATTCGCCGAACGGCATGCCCAGCCAGAGTTCGGTGAGTACGTTCATCTCGACCGCGTCAAGGCCAGCCGCGACGCACACTGCGACATGGCTGTCACCCCGGTGTTCGCGGAACTGCTCACATGCTCGCCACAACTGAGCGACCGCGCTGGTCGGCCACGGCTGATTCTGCAAGCCAGAGAACAGCGGCCGTCCAACACCCGGCGCGTCCTCGACTGCTTTCCTAAGCGCTGCTGCCACCGTGGCGATTGCGGAAGGGTCAACGTCGCTGAGCACCGCTCCCAGGCTTGTATCAACCGACTCCGTCCGAGCAGCAAGCAGTGTGTCGCGATCGCAGATGGACCGGCCAGCTTCGTAAATACCGCCGATCATGTTCGGTTCGAAGACCGCAAACGTTGCGCCGACCACCCCAGGATCTGGGGCACCCATCAGTGCCGCACGGGAGCAGACATACCCGGTCCTGAAATTGTGCCCGAGCCCGGCCAGACGTTCATTCACCCCACGTGACCACACCGAGTGCATAGCAATCGGTTCCAGAGCATCACGCAAGCGGCGCGCTGGTGAGGCGTGCAACGTTGGTGTGGGCTCCAGCCCTTGCGGAGATGGCTGAAAAGCGGTGGCTACAACCTCGTCGTACTGCATGCTGCGAAGATACCTCGCAGCGAGC
>DNHM01000429.1 GCA_003485885.1 Acidimicrobiaceae bacterium | reverse complement strand
TGCAGCGCCGACGACATCGTAAACGTTTCGGTCATTGCTGGGTTGCAGAGCTGAGCCCGGATGCTGAATGACAACGGGGTTGTGAACAAGGTCACCAAGTAAGAACGTCGGAGGTCTAACTATCGCGTGATATGACCTAATAAGAGGTGACAAGGTTTGGTTCTCCGTGACCCCCAAACCATCCGTGGCACGAGTCCCACTGGATCAAGAACAAGTCGTGAACGCTGCTGCCGAGTTGGCAGATGCTGAAGGTCTTGATGCGCTGACACTTACCCGAGTGGCGAAGATACTTGGAGTCCGCCAGCCGGCCCTGTACCGCCATGTCGAGAGTTACCAGGACCTTCTCCGGCTCCTTAGTCTGCGAGGCCGGGATCAGCTAGCAGTAGCACTCAGCGAGGCTGCGATTGGTGTGTCTGGAGATGAAGCTATCGGTGCAGTCGGCCGGGCATGGCGCGAAACCGTGCTTGCTAGCCCTGGCCTGTACGAAGCGACCGACCGTTGTCCATGTGCGGGCGACGAAGAACTGGAAGAGGCCGTCGAACGTATTGTTGGCGTGATCGCGCAAGCGCTCGTCGGGTTCGATCTTGATGATGATCACCGAGTGCATTCCGCCCGTGCGCTTCGTTCGGCGTTCCACGGCTTCTGTCATCTTGAGTCCGGCGACGGGCATCCGCACCCGCATGACCTCGACCTTACTTTCGACGGCTTGATCGAGTTGTTGTGTGCTGGCATCCGATCACAAACACCAGCGGGGCAAACGGTCTAACGTCCGATCGGTTGCTGACGCTGAGCTCTGCGGTGAGCGGGAGCGGCGGGTTGCCGGAGCAAGCCGGACTCCCTCCATCGGCTTTGCGTACCGCATACCGCATACCGCCGTTCGCTTCGCTCACCAACCGAGTTGCTCGCTGCGCTTTTTACCCGGGCGCACCATCCTTCTCGGGTTGGTTCTGCCAACTTTGGCATGATCGTGAAGATGGTCGGTTTCGCATCTTGTCGCCGGCAACCAGCAGCCAAACCAGAAGCATTCTTGGCTGGTCGTTCGGACGGCGTCTCTGACCAAGCCCGCGAATTTCTGCAACTGCTGGGTTCACAATGCCCCAGATCGATCCGCGGATGGCGCCCCGTTCCGCAGTTCCTAGCAGAAGCAGTCCCTCGTAGGGCAGGTGCACGACCCATGGCTTCGCTTTCAATGCCGTGCGGGGCGCAACCATCATCACGGACCGGTGTGACGATTTCGCACCGAAATCACCCACATCCGGAAAGAAATCTGTGACTACCTCAAAACCTGGAGCGACGGCCAGCCTTGAACGAACTCATAATGCGAAGGCCACCGTTCTAGTGTTTGGGCTACACGGCCTACGCCCGTCACCACGACACAAGCCCGCCCGCTTGGGCCAGATCTGCCAGGTCCGAACGACCGTCGGATAGCGGAGCCGTTGCGACCGTGCCGCTACCCTTCGCTCGTGACTGGGACCGGCGACATCGATGCTGGCCTTGAGGCCATGGTGCTGCAGGTGTCCGGGGCTCGCACGATCGTGGACACGCAGATCGTTCAGAGCCTGTGGAGTGGTTATGGGCAGATCCTGCGGTGTTGGCTCGAGGGTGGGGCGCAAACCAGCGTGATCGTCAAGCACGTGCGCTGGCCTGACGAGCGACAGCATCTCCACGGCTGGACTTCCGAACTGTCCCACGAGCGAAAGCTGCAGTCCTATCGCGTCGAGACCCTGTGGTACGACCGGTATGCGCACCTGTGTCCAGACGCATGCCGGGTACCACGTTGCCTGGCCTTGGCGACCAGGGCTGACGAGGTCATCATGGTCTTGGAGGATCTGGACGCGTCGGGCTTTGCTGGGCGACGCCAGCACGTCAACGAGGTGGAGATCGACGCTTGTTTGGCGTGGCTGGCCAGCTTCCACGCCACCTTCATGGGTGAGCGTCCCGAGGGTCTGTGGGCCACTGGCACCTATTGGCACCTGGCCACCCGCCCCGACGAACTTGACGCACTCCAGGACGGCCCACTCAAGGCAGCGGCAGCGACCATCGATCGCCGACTCGCCAAGAGCCCGTTCCAGACTTTCGTCCATGGAGACGCGAAGCTGGCCAACTTCTGCTTCGACGACGACGGGCGCCAGGCCGCTGCGGTCGATTTTCAGTACGTCGGAGGCGGCTGCGGCATGAAAGATGTCGCCTATTTCATTAGCAGCTGCCTCGATGAGGACGAAAGTGAGGCGATGGGCCCCGGCCTGCTCGACCGATACTTCGCATTGCTGAGCGATGCTCTGGAGCGCTCGAGCAAGGCTCTGGACTTCGGAGCACTTGAGGACGATTGGCGCGCGCTCTACCCAATCGCATGGACCGACTTTTACCGTTTCTTGCAGGGATGGAGCCCCGGTCATTGGAAGCTGCACCGGTACAGCGAGAGGCTCGCACGCGAGGTGCTCGAGGCCCTAGGGCCCCGAGAGGCCACGGACCTCCAGGAGAGCCAGGAAGAACTATGAAACTCTCCACATCTGACCTGAGCGAGCTCGCTGACCTGGCGATTCTGGCCGCCAGCCAGGCGGGGCAGATGATCGCTCGGTCGCGGCCCCGTGAGATCCAGTACAAAGATATGCAAGCCACGGCCAGGGACAAGAGCTTGGCGTCTCAGGTGATGACTGAGATCGACCGGCACAGCGAGGACATCATCCTTGGCATCCTCACCCCGACACTCGAACGGTTCGAGCTCGGCCTGCTCACCGAGGAACAAGACGACGACGGCGGCCGTCTGACCAACGACTACTTCTGGTGCATCGATCCCCTCGACGGCACCCTCCCATTCATCGAAGGGTCACACGGTTATGCCGTCTCCATCGCTCTGGTCGGCAGCGATGGCACCCCTGTGATCGGTGTTGTCTTTGACCCTGTGGAGGCGACGGTGTTGCACGCGATCTCGAAGGTCGGGGCATTTCGTAACCACCGTCCATGGCCGACCGGAAAGCGGCCATGGGGAGACGTCCTATCGGTGTTCGCCGACCGCAGCTTCATGGTGAGCGATGACCACGATGTTGTCGTCGATGCACTGGGC
>DNHM01000226.1 GCA_003485885.1 Acidimicrobiaceae bacterium | reverse complement strand
CCTACCTGTGTTGCACCGCTCCGCAGAGCAGCCCAGGCGCAGCGATGCTGCGATTGCGGGTAGCCCGGCTTTCGACTCGTTCCTCGCCGAAACCCTGTGTTCGAGTGCCCGCTTCAACGGTCACGGCCAGTGCCCAGCCACAAAGGAAACACCATGACTGATCTTACGAATTATCCGCCGTATGAGCAGTGGCACGACTGGACTGAGTTCGACGCCAAAGCATGGCCAACCAAGGTCGAGAAAAAATACACGCTGGTGCCGACCTCGTGTTTCAACTGCGAAGCCGGTTGTGGGCTGCTGTGTTACTTCAACCAGGAAACTGGCGAGATCGACAAGATCGAAGGCAACCCTGAGCACCCTGCTAGCCGTGGCCGCAACTGCGCCAAAGGTCCAGCAACGCTGAACCAGGTCTATGACCCCGAGCGCGTCATGTACCCGATGAAGCGGGTCGGCGAGCGGGGCAGCGGTGAATGGGAACGTGTCAGCTGGGATCTCGCACTCGAGGAGATCGGCGCTCGGATCCGCAAGGCGATCCAAGAAGAACGCAACAACGAGATCATGTATCACGTTGGCCGCCCTGGTGAGACGAACTACACCAACCGAGTGCTGCAGGCATGGGGTGTCGATGGGCATAACAGCCACACCAACATCTGCTCATCGAATGCCCGTATTGGTTACCAGTCTTGGATGGGCCACGACCGGCCGTCGGCTGATTATGCCAACGCCGAAGTCATCTTCTTGATCTCAGCGCACCTGGAGTCAGGTCACTACTTCAATCCCCACGCACAACGCATCATCGAGGCCCAGTCCAAGGGCGCAACCGTCATCGTGTGTGACCCTCGGCTGTCGAACACCGGGTCCAAGGCCGATCACTGGTTGCCCACCTGGCCCGGCACCGAGCCGTTCCTTTGTCTCTCGATCATCCACCAGATGCTCGAGAACGGCACGTGGAATCGTGACTTCGTCAAGCGGTGGGTGAACTGGGAGACCTTCCTTGCCCAAGAGTTCCCTGACGTGCCGCAGGAATGGGACTCGGTCGAGGGAGCACTTAAGGCGCATTACGCCGACTACACACCGGAACGGGCCGAGAGCATCACTGGCATCGAAGCCAGCAAGATCCGCGAGATCGCCACGATCATTGGTGACCACCCAACCAAGTTTGCGTCACATAACTGGCGCGCTGCGGGCGCAGGTAACGAGGGTGGTTGGCAGGTTGCTCGGTGCCTGTTCTTCATCGCGGTGATGACTGGTTCAGTAGCGACGGTCGGCGGAACCAGCGGAAATGGCTGGAACAAGTTTGCACCAAAGGCCCCAATCGGCGCCCCAAAGATCACCAAGTGGAATCACCTCGAATGGCCGGAGGAATATCCCCTGAGCTACCACGAGATGTCGATCTTGCTCCCGCACTTCCTGAAGGAGGGCCGGGGCACGCTCGACACCTACTTCTCCCGTGTCTACAACCCGATCTGGACGAACCCTGATGGGTTCACCTGGATGGAAGCACTCAAGGACGAATCTCTGGTCAACTGTCATGTTGCGCTCACCCCTACGTGGAGCGAGACAGCCTGGTTCGCTGATTACGTACTCCCCATGGGCGTAGGCGCTGAGCGTCACGATGTTGTCAGCTACGAGACACACTCGGGCCGCTGGATTGCGTTTCGCCAGCCAGTGTTCCGTCGTTATGCCGAGATCGAGGCAGCTCGAGGCAAGGGCGCCGTGGTCACTGCCGAGTCACGCACCCACGAGTACAACCCCGGCGAAGTCTGGGAAGAGAACGAGTTCTGGATCGACTTGTCATGGCGTATCGATCCCGACGGCTCAATGGGCATCCGTCAGTGGTTCGAGAGCGAAGCCAATCCAGGCAGCCCGATCGGCATCGATGAGTACTACGAGATCATGTTCCGTGACTCGGTGCCTGGTCTGGCCGAAGCTGCCGCTGCTGCTGGCGAAACGCCGTTGGAGTACATGCGGAACCGGGGCGCATTCGCAATCGAAGGCGACCAGACCACACCCTATGAGCGCTCAGTCGATCCATCAGTAGTCGAGGGTTCGCACAAGGACAGCTCAGGCGTATACCGCAAGCCTGGCACGCCCGGCACCTGGGACGGTTCGCCTGAGACGCTCGCCGACATCACGCTCGACTCGCTTGGTGACGGTTCACCAGCCATCGAGATCGACGGCGAACTCAAGGAGGGCTTCGTTACGCCATCCAAGAAGCTTGAGTTGTACTCGACCACACTGGCTGAGTGGGGCTGGCCCGAGTACGCCACGCCGAAGTGGATCCCATCTCATGTGCATCATCAGGACATGGACATGGAAGGCAACGAACGAATTCTGTTGCCGACATTCCGGATTCCGACGTTGATTCACACCCGTTCAGCCAATAGCAAATGGTTGTCGGAGATCTCGCACCGACATCCGCTGTGGATACATCCTGAAGACGCCGAGAAGCTAGGCATCGACGAGAACGGCCTGGTGCGAATCAGCACCCGTATTGGCCACTTCGTGATTCAGGCCTGGCGCACCGAAGGCATACGTCCCGGCATCGTTGCCGCGTCGCACCATATGGGTCGCTGGCGGGTCGAGGAAGACAAGGCTCGGTCGTGGGGCGCTGGCAAGGCAACGATCACCGATGACGGCGAGGGCGGTTGGAGGCTCAACCGCACCGACGGCATTCGTAAGTGGAAGAGCAAGGACAACGACACCGAGCGCATTTGGTGGAACGACACCGGCGTGCATCAGAACCTCACGTTCGCTGTCCAGCCTGATCCGATCTCCGGAATGCAGTGCTGGCACCAGCGGGTCCGAGTAACCCCAGCAGAAAAGGGCGACCAATACGGCGACGTGGTGGTCGATACCAACAAGTCGCGTGAGGCCTACCTCGAATGGCTGGCAAAGACTCGTCCGGGCCCCGGCCCGAACAACCTGCGCCGTCCACTTTGGTACGCGCGACCCCTCAAACCCACAGCCCCCACCTACCTCGCCGACTAAAAAGTTATGTTCCCCTGGGGACGTAACTTTTCAAGCGGCTCGTCGATGCCGTTGTTGCACAGCATGGTGCACTCGTCGTAAATCGTCGTCGTCTTCAAGGCGGCGGCGAGTCCGGCGCGCCGCCATGTGGACCGCTTGAGTCGAAGAGTAGCCATACGGCTCGGCGATCTCTGACGGCGTGAACCGCCCCTCGTCGAGGGCGGTCACGACGGCAAGGCCCAGTAGTCCGTTGTGACAACGCGGCCTCACCTCGTCCAAGTCGCAACCCGCAGCGTTTGCGATTTCCCGCTTGATGCCAGCCAACGACCAATCCTCGCCGACTGAAAAGTTATGTTCCCCTGGGGACGTAACTTTTGGAAGAGCAACGAGTGGAAGGAGACGGTTCTGGACCTTGTCGCTAGGCCGAGGCCGTTCCACTTCGAGCCGATAATTAGGACCGAAGCGTTCGCGCACGACAGACGTGTTCATGAACG
>DNHM01000204.1 GCA_003485885.1 Acidimicrobiaceae bacterium | reverse complement strand
CAGCAGCTCTCGGCCTTGATGGACCAGCGCATGATTCGAAGCTTGTATGGCAGGCCACCCGCCTGGCAGATGCGTTCCGAGTACCGCTAACGCAGTCGGGACCGATAATCGGGCAGTTGGATCGTCGGTACCGGTCCAATCGAATTGTGCATGGAATCGCGAGGCGCTGGACGGCCAGCCATCGTTGTAGCCGTGACTCACAGCCACGGCTCCGATGGTGTCTCGGAACTCGTCGGCGACCCAGAGGAATGCTGCCCCCTTGGGTGCACACATCCATTTATGGCAGTTGGCGGTGTAGAAGGCGGCTCCCAGCGCTCGGATGTCGACGTCGATCATGCCGGGTGCATGAGCGCCGTCAACGACCACCAGGAGCTGTGGGTCGAGAGCGGCGATGATCTCGCGCACGGGAAGAATCAGCGCGGTTGCCGACGTGACGTGGTCGAGCACAACAACCTTGGTGGCTGGCGTGACCGCTGCATAGACGCCTTCGACCACCACCTGCGGATCGTCGATTGGAAATGGGATATCGGCCACAACGAGTTGGCCGCCAATCCGGCGAGCCGTTTCGGCGGCGGCGTTTCGACATGCGTTGTAGGTGTGGTTGGTGATCAGAATGTCGGCGCCCGGCGGCAACTGCGGTTCGAGTGAACGCAGGACCGAGTTCACGCCGTAGGTGGCGTTTGGCACAAAGACAAGACCGTCAGCGTCAGCCCCCACAAAACTGGCGACGGCCGAGCGCGACGCTTCGAGCAACGGCTGGTACTGCCGCATCATGAAGTCGACAGGATTGTGTTCCATCTCAGCGCGAAGTGCACTTTGGTGGTCGAGTACCTCGCTCGGCGTGGCACCGAACGAACCGTGGTTGAGATGGGTCGTCGCTGGATCGAGCCGCCAAGTAGCCATTGCAGTTCAGGTTAGAGCGGTGGCGGGAGGCACAATCGTTCCCATTCGGTCAATAGCTCCATGATCTCCAGCGAGTCGGAAAGGCGAGGAGATGGACGCTCAGCCTGCGTG
This sequence comes from Acidimicrobiaceae bacterium, assembly GCA_003485885.1. Lineage (GTDB taxonomy): Bacteria > Actinomycetota > Acidimicrobiia > Acidimicrobiales > UBA10347 > UBA10347. Next base: position 2,530 of record DNHM01000204.1, on the reverse strand, counting down.
TGTCCAGCTGCGACATGATGTTCGACCATTTTGATCTGGTGATAGAACGCGTCGTGCTGGTCGTCGACCATGATCTTCTCTGCAGGACCGTCGTAGGGACGCCAGTTGATCACGTTGTCGCCTGCCTCGGGGAGCCAAGGATTCGTTTCGAATCGCAACACGCCGTTGTCGCCCGCCACCGAGAATTCACTGGTGTTTCCGTAACTGTCGCTGGACTGCACGCTTGCCAACACGTCGTTGCCGAATCGCACCACCAGTGCAGCGTCGGACACGGTGCCGCCGCCACCATTGGCGAGTCCAGACGCCGACACTGATCGATCACCGAAGGCGCTGTCACCGAGCATGGTCTGTACGACAAGATGCGCAAGCGAGATGGGATAACACCCCAGATTGTAGATCGTGCCTCGGCCAGCTGGGTTCACCAGATGGCCGATGTTGGCGCCGTACCGAGCCGTAATGGAGCGGAGCCCTCCCAGACGTCCGTCGGTCAGCAACTCAACGAACCGACGGTGCACCGGGTGTGCCAAATACATAAGACCCTCAACGAAGAACGTCCCGTGCTCCTGGACCATCGAGGCCAGTTCGTGCGCGTCCTGCATCGTGGTCGTGAGCGATTTCTCTGATAGCACCGCTTTTCCCGCCTGGGCTGCTGCGCCAGCGAACGGATGGTGCAGATGATTTGGCAGGCCGATGTAGATCGCATCGATCTCAGGATCGGCAAGAGCATCGGGGTACGAAGCGCCTCGAGCAATCCCGTGACGTTTCTGGAAGTGAGCAACCTTGTCGCGGTTACGGCCCGCCATCACATCTACCCGAGAGCCATCACTGAGGGCAATGGCCTCGATCACCGTGTTGGAGATGAACCCAGTTCCAAGGACTGCCCACCGAAGCATGGTGCGAGCCTAGTGTCCCGTCGGGGCGCGCAAACTCGCCCGTCCCCTTGAAGACTGCATGGTCAGTCCTGATCGCCGAAGCCGGTGTCAGGCAGGAACTTTGGGAGGTGGCCAACGGCCGGGCACAGCCCCAGAACCAATCAGCTGACCAACCAGCGGCTCAAGCAGCTCGAGCACCCGATCCGTATCGTCGCCAAGCAGCGCGAGTGGAGCTCCGGCAAGTCGATCGGTGTGGGCCTCGATCTCGGACCGCACCGCCTCGCCAGCGTCGGTGAACGTTCCCGTTGCGGTGACCAGTCCGCGTGCAATCAGGCGTTGCTCAGCCTGGTCCCATGCTGTAGAAGACCAGCCACGAATTGTGCCGATGATCTCTTTCGTGCCTACCCCTTTGGCCGCAAGTAGGACATGACATTCGATGCCATCGATCTCTGCTGCGGCGAGTGCAATGTTGTGGCCATCGCCTCGGTGCTCGCGCCACAACGTGCAGGCGAACCATAAACGCATGATCGGGTCCTCGGGGACAGCGAGTTCGCGATGGGCGGCGAACAGCGGTCGGGCTCCGGCTTCACAGGCAAGAATTGGGGGTAACGCAAGGTCGGCAGCTTCGGCGATCTGATGCACGTCAGGGGCATCGCCGAGGCCACGGTGAAGTGCCGCAGCAATGGCCCGGTCGCGCAACGCGAGCACCTCGGCTGGATTCGTGGTGGACCACGCCGACGGGATGCCCGCTAGCACGTGCGACGGCGAGAAGTTGTAGAACGTCGCCTCGACTACTGACGGCGGAACAATCCCCATAGGGGCAGAGCGATACGCCATGTACGCCCGCCAGTATTCAGGCAATCCCAGATCGGCGAACGCCTTCATCTCGGGTGCGTAATAGCTGATGTTGTGGAACGTGCCGAATAACTTTGCTAACCGTCGGGCGCTCATCGGTCTTCGGGCCGGTACATCTTGATTGGTCGATCGGCGGTGATCCAATCACCTTGGCGAGCCCACGGTTTGCCGGCGTAGGCACCGCCGTCGACCACCTGGGCGTGGCCGGTGATGAAGCTGGACTCGTCGCTTGCCAGGAAGACCGCAGCGTTGGCGATGTCGACCGGGTCACCAATACGCCCCAGCACCTGGGTCTTGCCCAGGCCACGTTTGAGCCTGTCGAGTTGTTCGTCGGTGGTCTTGGGATGGCCCGCCGCCAGGGGAGTGGCGATGATGCCAGGGCAGATGCAGTTGCACCGGATGTTGTCTTGACCAACTTCGAGTGCCACGGACTTGGTCAGATGGATGACCGCCGACTTGGCGACGCTGTAAAGATGTGGCGAGTAACCAGCCTGCAGGCCAGCCACCGAGGCGGTGTTGATGATCGCGCCGCCGCCTGCGGCCCGGATCGCAGGAATGGCGTGTTTGATGCCTAAGAAGACACCCTTGACCAATACGTCGAAGGTGATGTCGAAGTCATCGACGGTCGTAGTTTCGATCGATCCCAACGCGCCGCCAAAACCGGCATTGTTGAACATGATGTCGAGTTTGCCCCAGGTCGCGACCGCCTCGGCCACGGCAGCTTCCACATGCTGCTCCTGAGACACGTCGACGTGTAAGAAGTGCGCAGCATCGCCAAGTTCATCGGCAACCGCCTGGCCCTT
>DNHM01000112.1 GCA_003485885.1 Acidimicrobiaceae bacterium | reverse complement strand
GCGGACCGCCGATTTGCCGAATCGACCGACCCCGAGCGCATGGTGCCGATAGTGGGCCAGCCCGATCACCTCCTGATCGGCGTCGCTGGCGACCCACTACGAACCAACGCCTATGTCTTCGCTCACAACGGCATGCTCGGGTTCCCCGTGGCTCACCGGGTTGAACGCTGAGGCCCTCGCACTCCACGCACGGTCGCTCACACCCCTTCAGCCGTATCCAACTGCCAACACCGCTGGCCACTGATACCAAGCCGGCAAACTACGACAGTCCGGATGCGCCTTTGCCTGACTTCTTGTCCTTCTTGGCCTGTTTCTTTTCTTTCGGGGTTTTGGATGCCGCGGTCTTTGCGGCGCGTCCACCCTTGTCTTTGCCTGCCATGATTGGCTCCTTATCGAGACCGCCCTGAGGGCGACCGACCTCCACTCTCCCACGAAAACCGTCGACGAGCGCACCGACTCAGATCTGGCGAGCTTTTCCACCCGCTGATGTGGGTAGGACTAGACAGCCTTGTTCCTCCCCGTGCGATGGCTGAGGGGACTGGCAGTTGGCAAAGGACTGCTTCGGCCGTCTGTCGTTTAGCTGAAGCGAGGCATGACCTTCTCGGCGAACAACTCGAGGCTCGGGTTGATCTGGTCAGGACCGTGGATGCCCTGAGGAATCAACAGCATGACCTCGTTGATGGGCACGATTTTGGTCGCGGCCTCGATCTTGGCAGAGATGGTGTCGGGACTGCCTACCAGCAGCCGAGCCATCGGCTGACCGAAGGGCACTGACCAGTTGTCGAAGAACCATTCCGCATCCTTGAGCTGAGCCTGCGCTGCCTCGTCGGTCTCGGCACAGATCATGAACCCGCCCCAACACGCCTGCTCGCCCGGAACGACGGTGCGGCCATGCTGCGCTGCTGTCTCGTCATAGGCACTCCAGATCGCCTTGAGCAGATCGGCACCGCCGCCGAGCACGATCGATTTGCCGCCGTACCTTCCCCAGAACCCAGCGGTGCGAGCCGACCCCGTGAAACCCGAATAGATCTTGGGGTGCGGCGACTGGAACGGGCGTGGAGCGATACCGGTCTCGGTGATGTTCATGTCGGCATCGACACCCAAACCGTAGGTGCTATACACGTCGTGCACATGCGGATTCTGGTCGATGTTCGGAAATGTGAAGAACTCACCGTCGTGTCGGAACGTTTCGTTGTTCAACGCCTTGTAGACGATGTCGACGTATTCCTCGAAGTACCGACGATTGAGGTCGTCGGCATGGGTGTTCTTGTTCCACGGTCCGACCGCGCCGATCTCGTCGAACAACTTGAAATTGTCGACCCAGCGGGCCTGGTAGCCGCGAACCAGACCAACCGAGAACCGGCCTTGGTGCATATGGTCGAGCGTCGCGATGTTCTCGGCCACGCGCAGCGGGTTGTGGGTGGTCGAGACGAAGCCGCACGTCAGCATCTTCATCTGCTCGCGGAACTGACCCAGATACATCGACATCAGACCTGGATCGTTCGCTATCTCGAACCCCTCGACCTGCAGATGGTGTTCGGGGTGCCCGAGGGCTGCATAACCGCAGGCGTCGGCGGTGCGTACTAGATCGGCGAGCTCTCCCAGCATGCGCTGATAGAGATCGTTACGAAGCCCGGCCCGACCAGCATCGAGCTCGGCCCGCCGACCGATCGTGGCATAAACGAAAAGATCAAAATCCATTAATTCAGCATCGAGCGCGCGCACCTCACTCACCAGGAATCAGGTTCCCTCCGGTCTACGCATCTGGTCGGCTTGGGAGCCTGCTGCTACGGTTTCGAGCGACTCATGCGGTCCGATCACGGACTGCCACGATGCTGGTGGGAGCCCGAACAAACAGATGGTGACCGACTCTTTGACCGAAGGTGTGGCGCACGAAGACGTGCCCATCCGCCCAGCTGCCACTGTCATTCCGCTGCGCGACGGCCGAGACAGCATCGAAGTATTGGTACTTCGGCGCGACAACAATCTGGCATTCCACGGTGGGTCGTGGGTGTTCCCTGGCGGTCGAATCGATCCGGGTGACTTCCAGGCTGCGGCTTCCGACGACGTTGCCGCTGCGGCCCGTCACGCTGCTGTTCGTGAGGCCAAAGAAGAGGCCGATCTGAACATCGCTGCCCCCGATCTCGTCTCACTGTCACATTGGACGACACCGATTGGCCGGAACCGCCGCTTCTCGACATGGTTTTATGCCGTGCATGCTCAGTCGGGTCAGGTCACGATCGACGACGGCGAGATCCGCGACTTCGAATGGCATCCAGTTGCCGAAGCGATTTCCGGTTGCGAAGCAGGTGAGATCAATCTGGCAGGGCCGACCTACGTCAGCCTGCTCGATCTGGCACGCCATAACCTCGTCGCAGAAGCGCTCGACTCCGTGCGTTCACAACCCGACCGAATCTTTCTGCCCAGGATCGTGCGGCAGGAAGACCAGATGTTCTCGGTATACAGCGAGGATCCGGCCTATGAATCCGGGGACCTCTCGGCGCCCGGGCCACGGCATCGTATGCAGATGCTGACAAAGGGCTACGTCTACACCAATGAGGTACACGAGGGGTCATGACAGGACCCTCTGGCTTTGCGTTACCGCCTGTTTGGCTGTGCTAATAACGTCCGCATGACCATGAAGCGGCCGTCCGACTCGGCCAACATGACGTATCCCAAGCCAGGTCAGATATTGCGGTGGATGCGGCTAGCCGTCGACAACAGCGGCGACGACGGCATCGGACGTGGTCTCATGCCTGCCCTCGTCGATTACACCGACTCGGCAGGCACACTTCGATTGGGAGCGATCTCGATCCTCGCCGATTATGTTGCCGGCTTCTCATCCCTGCGGACCGTGTCCCCCGATTGGCCCGTAACCCACGACATGGCCATCCACATCACCCAGCCATGTCCACCCGAAGGCGAGCTCGAAGCCGAGTGCCGTCTCGTGCGCGCTGGCCGTAACAACGTGGTGTCCGAAACGTCAATCGTTTCACCGGTCGTCGGTGAAGTGGCACGGGCGTTCGTGACATTCACTCGTCTCCCCCGCCGCGAAGACACGCCGACAGCGCCAGCAACCACTCGAGCGAACCTGGCGGAACGCCTCGAAAAGGAAGCTCCCCGGATGCGCATCGATGATGCGTGCGGGTTCCGCTTCGAGAAAGCAACCAGTGGGCCCTATGTCGAGTTCGACCACTCGCCATTCGTAGAGAACTCCGTTCATGCCATCCAGGGCGGTGTCGTGTCCTTGGCGATGGAACGGTCGGCGGCGTGGGCTGCAGAACTTGCTCTTGGTCAGCCGTGTAGCTCGAGTGATATCCACATTCATTACCTCGCACTCGGAAAGGACGGCCCGTTCCAAGCCCGAGCCGAGGTTCTACGCATCGCAGAAAACAGCGTCACCAGCCGAGTCTCGGTCCATGACACCGGAAACGATGACCGACTCCTGGCCCTTGGTGTCGCCACCGCCACCGCGGCCTTGGGCTGACCTCGACAACAGAGGACGACGGAATACGACTATCTCGCTTGGAACGACGGGGTC
>DNHM01000128.1 GCA_003485885.1 Acidimicrobiaceae bacterium | reverse complement strand
GATAACTGCGATAGGTTCGGAGGTCCGGAATTACAGGCTTGTAACTCTCGGGTTTTGTCGATCGTTGTAGGGGTCTCATGGCTGGTTCGTTCACACATCTTCATGTGCACACCGAGTTCTCGATGCTCGACGGGGCATCGCGTGTCGGCGAACTAGCCGCAGCGGCCGCCGCCGACGGTCAACCAGCGATGGCGATGACCGACCACGGCAACATGTATGGCGTTTTGGACTTCTACCAGGCGTGTAAGGGTGCTGGGGTCAAGCCGATTATCGGCACCGAGGCCTACATGGCCCACGACCATCGCAGCGAACGCCCAAAGCGTCGCGGCCGGCTCGACGACTCGGGTGGCGAGACCGATTCTGGCAAGCTGTATTACCACCTGTGCCTGCTGGCTGAGAACCAAAAGGGCTACAAGAACCTGATCCAGCTCTCGAGCCGGGCCTACCTCGAGGGGTACTACTACAAACCTCGGGTCGACTGGGATCTCTTGAACCAGCACAGCGAAGGTGTTATCGCTACCACCGGCTGTCTGGGCGGACACGTATTGCAGTCGTTGCTCAACGGCGACGAAGCAGGCGCCCGCCGTAAAGCAGGCAAGCTGCAAGACATCTTCGGCCGTGACAATATGTTTGTTGAGATCCAGGATCACGGCATTGCAGCGCAGCGCCAGACGAACCCCCAGTTGATCGAGATTGCGAACTACCTGGGTGCGCCACTGGTAGCGACCAACGACACCCACTACACCCACGCCCACGATCACCAGGCCCACGACGCTCTGTTGTGTGTGCAGACCGCATCGCTTATGAGCGATCCCGACCGGTTTAAGTTCGAAGGCAACGACCACTACGTAAAGTCGTCGGCCGAGATGCGGGATCTGTTCCGCGAGGTTCCAAGTGCGTGCGACAACACGTTGTGGATCGCCGAACGCTGCAACGTCGAGATCGAGATGGGCGAGCCAAAGCTCCCCAAATTCCCGTTGCCTGAAGGTTTTGACACCGACTACGAATACCTCGAGCACCTGACCTTCGAAGGAGCGCACAAGCGATGGGGAGAGAAGCTGACCGATGAGACGGTCGAGCGCCTGGCCTTTGAACTCAAAGTCATTAACGACATGGGCTTCTCGTCGTACTTCTTGATCACGGGTGACCTGATCGACCACGCCCGTAAGAGGAACATTCGCGTTGGCCCCGGCCGTGGTTCTGCTGCTGGTTGTGCGGTGTCGTATTGCTTGCGCATTACCGACCTCGACCCCATCAAGTACGACTTGCTGTTCGAGCGGTTCTTGAACCCTGGCCGCCGGTCAATGCCCGATATCGACATGGACTTTGACACGCGTTATCGCGACGAAATGATCCGGTACATGGCCGACTTGTACGGTAATGAACATGTCGCCCAGATCGTGACCTTCTCGACCATCAAAGCACGAGCCGCGGTCCGCGACGCCGCTCGTGTGCTTGGCCACCCGTACATCGTTGGCGATCGCATCGCCAAGATGATGCCGCCGCTGGTCATGGGCCGTGACACGCCGCTCTACGCATGTCTCGAAAAACACCCCAAGTACGAAGACGGCTACGGCATGGCCAAGGATCTACGCGAGTTGCATGCAGCAGATCCCGAGGCCCGTGAAGTTATCGACGTGGCACTCGGCCTCGAAGGTCTGCGCCGCGGCGACGGCATTCATGCCGCCGCAGTGGTAGTTACCGACGAACCACTGACCGAATACCTGCCGATTCAGCGCAAGCCCGAGTCCGGACAGGACCCGGCCGACGCCCCGGTGGTGACCCAGTACGAAATGGGTCCCGTAGAGGATCTGGGTCTGCTCAAGCTCGACTTCCTGGGCCTGCGAAATCTCGACGTGATCAGCGATGCGCTGGCCATGATCATGAAGACCCAGGGCATCGTCGTGGATATCGACAATGTCGACCTCGAAGACGCCAAGACCTATGAGCTACTCCAGCGGGGCGACACCATTGGTGTGTTTCAGCTCGAGAGCTCACCCATGCGAGCCCTGATTCGCTCGCTGGCGCCTGATTGTTTCGATGACGTGGCCGCACTGGTAGCGCTGTATCGACCTGGCCCGATGGCCATGAACATGCACAACGACTACGCCGACCGTAAAAACGGTCGACAAGAAGTCACGCTCCTGCACGACGACGCGTCTGACATGCTGAGCGGCACTTACGGACTCATGATTTACCAAGAGTCCATGATGCGTATTGCGCAAAAGTTTGCGGGCTACACGCTGTCCGAAGCCGACAATCTGCGCAAGGCCTGCGGTAAGAAAATTCGCGAGGTCATGGCCAAAGAAAAGGTCGGCTTTGTCCAGGGTTGTGTCAACACCGGTTACGGCGAAGAAGTCGGCGAAAAATGGTGGGAGCAGATCGAACCGTTCGCCGACTACGCGTTCAACAAGAGCCACAGCTACGGCTACGGCTTCGTGGCATTCCAGATCGCCTTTCTCAAGGCGAACTACCCGGTCGAGTACATGGCCTCGTTGCTCACGAGCGTTAAGGGCAGCCTCGACAAAGCGGCGGGTTACCTGCACGAATGCCGGGTCATGGGCGTTCCCGTCATGGTGCCAAACGTGAACCTGGCCG
>DNHM01000412.1:9880-12696 GCA_003485885.1 Acidimicrobiaceae bacterium | reverse complement strand
ACAGGCGCCGCTGCGAGTCGGCACGTCGACAATGGTTTCAAACATGGTGTGCAGACCTCTCTCTGTTCACTGACCAGATTTGGGCGCCGACATTGCGGGCACGTGAGTCGCAGTCGGATACGCGAATGCGAACACGAGAGCCTGCCCAACAAAGAAGGCGAGCGCGATTGCCCAGTTGATGCGGTAGGCCGTGAGCGCGTCACCGATAGTGCTTGGATCGCCGACGACGGCAGCACCGATGGCAATACCGAGAGCGATTGCGAGCTGGAACACGGTGGTGCGGCCGGCGCCACCCATGCCGAATCGTTGCGGGGGTACGTCGCGCATTGTTGCGGCAACCAAGATTGCGAAGCTGCACCCAGCAGCGACCCCGACAAAGAGCCCAGGGATGAGGATGCCGAGCACGAAGTCCGGCTCGCTACCCGTGAATATCAGGTGCACGACCATGCCAATAGCGCCAGCTATGCCACCGATCACGAGCACCAGGCCGTTTCCGCGTTTATCAGCGACGCGTCCCATGATTGGTGACAGCACCACGGCAAGTCCAGGACCGGGAAACAGCGCAAGACCGACTTTGACGACCGACCACTGCCACCAATCGAGCATGAAGGCTGGCAGCACCACGAACCATCCGAAGAAGGCGGCGCAGAAGAAGGTGGTGCCGACCAGCGAGACAGAGAACGACCGGATCTTCAGCAGATCGAGGTCGAACAGCGGGGCTGGGTGTTGCCGGGAGCGGCGCACAAACCCCCACAACAAGACAGCAGCCCCGAGCACACACATGCCCGTCGGCACGCTGAAAAAGCCCCACGTCTCTGTCTGCGCGATCGCCAATACCAACAGGCCCACGCCGATCGAGGCCATCGGCACACTCACCGGGTCGACCCGGTCAGGAAGATCATCGGCGCGCGACTCCACGAGGATGAATGCACCAAGCACGATCGCCACGATCCCCACCGGGATGTTGACAAGGAATACCGACCGCCACCCGAAGGCGTTGATGAGCGCTGCGCCGATAGACGGCCCAAGCGCTGCGGCCAACGCTCCGCTGGCACCCCAAATGCCGACGGCCATACCTCGTCGTTCTGGTGGAAACGCTGGCAGCAGCAACGCGAGCGCGGCAGGAAACTGCATGGCACCGCCAACCGATTGCAGTACTCGGGATGCAATGAGTGTCGAAGCATCAACGCTGAGGCCTGAGCTGAGCGAGCCGAGCAAGAAGACAAACAATCCGATCAGGAAGAGTCGTTTACGACCGTAACGATCAGCAGCCCACCCCGCCAGCAGCAATAACGCAGCGATGCCGATGTTGTAGGCGGTGAAGATCCACGAAAGGGTCGCTCGCGACGTTCCCTCGAAGGATTCTTGGATGTCGGTGAACGCAAGCGAGATGACCGTGATCTCAAGGCTGACCATGAATCCAGCGGTGGCGGTGATGGCCAGCGTCCACCATGAATGGTTACTGATCTTCGACGGCGGTGCAGACACCCCCGGACTGTAGGCGCAACGCCCAATCTCTTCTTGGTCTGCCCCCTACTTCTTCGGGTGGCGACCGTGTAGCCGAGTTGGGTCCGCCCCTCGGCTTTGGGAGGGACTTTTGCCCCTGACACATCGGGTCGCAATCGGCAACGGTGGACAAAACCCACCGACGGGGAGAGTCATGTACATCGAATGGGCATTCGCACAGCTCGAACCAGGCGACACGCAGACGGAGCGTCGAGCGTCTGCGATCGGATGAGAACGGCGAGCGCCTTCTCACGTTGTGGCATCTGGCCCGACGGGTGCCTGAGGTCGCCTGAGCGCACCACAAAGACGTGTGAGAGCCCCAGGAATCAGAGTTCGAGACCGTCGAGGAGGCGCGAGATCATGATCTTCTGCACCTCAGACGTGCCCTCATAGATCTGGTACACCCGCACATCGCGGTAAATCTTTTCGACCGGATAGTCGTTGAGGAAGCCGTAGCCGCCGTGGATCTGGATCGCAGCTGATGCGACGCGTTCGGCCATTTCGGAAGCAAAAAGTTTGGCCATCGACGCTTCGCGGGCGCATTCGATGCCAGCGTCGCGTAACGCTGCTGCATGCAAATACAGCTGTCGGCCCGCTTCGATTTCGGTTGCCATGTCGGCCAGCTTGAACGCAACGGCCTGGTGTTCGATTATTGGTTTGCCGAAGGTCTCTCGCTCCTTCGCATAGTCATGAGCAGCTTTGAGCGCGGCGCGAGCGCCTCCGACCGATTGCGCGGCAACGCCGATGCGGCCGAGTGACAGGTTGCCAAGCGCAATACCTAAGCCACGCCCGAGTTCACCCAGCACATCAGAAGCCGGCACTCGCATGTCCTCGAACGCAACCTGGCAGGTGTCGTTGGTGCGGTGGCCGAGCTTGTTTTCCTTGGCGATGACCTGATAGCCGGGGTTGTCTGTCGGGGTGATAAACGCAGAGATACCACGTTTGCCGAGTGACGGGTCGGTCACCGCAATGATCATGGCAACATCAGAGGTGGAGCCTGCGGTGATGAACGCCTTTTGACCGGTGATCACATATTCATCGCCGTCTCTGACCGCCCGTGTCGTGATCGCTGCCGCATCCGATCCGGTATGTGGTTCGGTCAGGTGGATCGAACCAAGCCACTCCCCCGACGTCAGCTTGGTCAGGTAGTCACGCTTCTGCTGTTCGGTACCGAGCTGTTCGATCGCAGCAGCGACTGGCGAGTTGTTTGCGGCCATCATGTTGCAGACCCCGCCATCGGCAGCCGAGATCTCTTCGATAGCGAGCGCGTACGACGTGAAGTCCGCTCCGGCGCCGCCCCACTCGGGCGC
>DNHM01000412.1:5001-9710 GCA_003485885.1 Acidimicrobiaceae bacterium | reverse complement strand
CAAACCGAAGTCGGGGTTGGTTCAGCTGAGGCCAGCAACCGGATGGGTTGGTTGGCGATCGTGGACACTCGCCAAGAATGCGGTTGCGTCCTCAAGGCGGTCGTTGTTGACGTACGCCGCGAGCAACGTGTTCGTGACCATGTCGCGTTGGGCCCGACTCCCTCCGATGCGGACCACCTGATCCATGAGCGGTTCGAGCAGTTCGATTGTGTTGGACCATTGTTCCGCTTCGAACGCCTGGTAAGCCCGAGCGAGTAACGCACCGGTTGTCTCGGCGGGGAGTTTGCCGGCCTCGCCGAGCTCCTGTAGCTGCACGATCGAGGCAGTGAGTTGTTCGGTCTCGCCCAGGGCTGCATAGACCATGCCGACGTGGGCATCGACGAACACAATGGGCCTCCCAAATTGCGCCTCGTAATAATCGCGTACCGTTTCCCAGGCGTTGCTGTCGCGTTCGTTTCCGGCCAGTTCGGAACGCCAGAGAAACGACGCCGAGTCGGTGAACACATTGATCGACGGGCTGTCGGAGTGGCCGGGAAGGCAGTTCTCTTCGAAGGCCTTCCACGCGGCGTCGTTACTTCCCCTTGCCATAAGCAAGATGGCGTAGTGCCACCAGATGTGGCAGTGCAACAGGCTGTCGCGGTCGAAGTCAGGGAGCCAATCAGTCAAGAAAGTGGTGGCAGCATCGTCGTCGCCCGCCTCGTACAAGGCATGGGCCAAGGTGTGTGCGCCGTGGGGGTTGTTCGGCCGTTGTTCGAGCGCCTGTTCGGCCAGCTTGCGGCCGCGATCCCAGTGACCGGTTTCGAGCAGGGCAAACGCGTAGGCCGTGGCGAACCACCAGTCGTCGCCGTAGTGGGTGGCGAGTGGCTCGAGCAGTTCGAGTTGTTCGGCCTCACGACCGACTCGTCCGCTGAATCCAATGGTGCCGAAGACACCGGTTGATGGCGCCAAGGCCAAGGCGTCACGTGGGTAGTCCTGAAGATGCTCCCGGGTCAGTGCCAGCCCTGCCGGAACCTGGCCGGTGATAAGGAGTTTGACGATGGCAACATGTTGTTGTTCTCTGGCGGTGGTTTGCTCTGCCAGTTGAGCTGCAGTCTCGATCACGGTGCGAGCCATCTTGCCTCGACCGTTGACGTGGTGATCGCGGGCCAGTGCTGCATGGGCAAGTGCGAAGTTGGGGTCTGCCTCGATGGCGTCGCCTAAGCGCTCTGCGACGCGACCATCAGCAGCCAGCATGCGATCGGCAGCGTCGGCGTAGGCGTCGAACGCCTCGACGGACGAGGTGCTCACCTCGAGGCCATAACGATCCTTGAACATGTTCGCTCCTCATCATTGACGGTTCGCTCGGTTCCGAGCCGCTCTCCTATCCATCTCACACCACTGACGAACACTTCTCCAAGAGTCGCGTATGTCACCGTGCTCGGGACCGAGTCAGGATTCGTCTAGCTCAAATGGAGCTCTAGATAGGGCACGAGAAGTTTGCCGATCTCGTCGAGATGATCTTGGCGTGCCTTGCCTTTGGCGGGCGCTCGTTCCAGTAGCGCACGGGTTACTTCGCTGACGGTGAGTGCGATTCGGCGGCGTGCGGCCAGGTCGACCGTGCGCGGCGACATCATCGTGAACCACCGAGCCAGCATCTCGATCTGGATCTCACGCAGCTGGTGGTCTCGCAGATGCCGCATCACTTCGAAGTACCCGGGTCGCTTTTTTGCGAGATCGGCAATGCCGTCGACAACCATGGCCAGCGATTCGGCGATGGCCTCGGTTCCCTTCTCCGCAATCAGCATCTCGACTGCGACCACGGTGTCGGCCAGCAGCTCTGCGAACGAGTCAGCAAGCGCCACGGCGATGGCCGTCTTGTCATCGAAGAATCGGTACAGCGCACCGATGGAAAGGCCTGCTTCCTTCGCGATCATCGTTGTCGTCGCGCTGCCCACGCCGTGTTCATGGAACACCGTGTCGGCGGCATCGAGTATCGACTGCACCGTTTGTTCCGAGCGAGCCTGACGCGGCGTTGCCCGTTTTCCGGAGTCGGTCACGATCTCGATCGAACGCAGAGATGCATAACTTCATGNNTTCATGTTTGTTCGAGGGAACATGAACCTCTTCGGCGGCGGATCCGTTGCCAGGTGGCGCCACCTGATGGGTGGCGTGGCAACGAAATCGCCTACGTCATCGACTAACCGGACAGGCACACGACACACGTCCCGTGTGGTATCTCGGGTGTGGTTTGCGTCGAGAGTGCTGACAACGCTAGACCCGGATCATGCGTGCAGGCAGTATCACCGGTCCCCGACAGTTCGAGATCATCGATGTGCCCGAGCCGGCACCAAGCGATACTGGTGCCGTAGTCCAGATCGCGTTGTGCGGGATCTGCGGCAGCGACGTGCACGCGTATGTCGAAGGTTGGGACTATCCGTCAAACCTGTGTGGTCATGAATGGCTCGGCACGGTCGTGGCTATTGGTAACCAGGTGAACAACGTGGCCGAGGGTGACGTGGTCATGGGCGGCATCACTCCCGGTTGCGGCGCCTGTTCGTATTGTGTGGCCGGCCATCCTCAGTACTGCCGTCCGGCGGCACGTGACTACAACGGCATGGGCCCCGACCCGTCGCCATCAGGGGGATTCGCTCCCCTGATCGGACTCGATGCCACCCGACTTGCCGTGATGCCAGAAGGTATTACTGCGGTGCAAGGCGCGCTCGTCGAGCCAACATCGGTCGCTTTCCATGCGGTGCGCCAGAGTCGGCAACGGCCTGGTGATGTTGTCGTTGTGGTCGGCGCTGGACCGATCGGCCAACTCACGGCGCAGTGCGCCAAACTTGCCGGTGCTGGACTGGTGATCGTGGTGGAACCCGATCCGCAACGGCGGGCGATGGCGACCGATTTCGGTGCCGACCTGGTGTTCGAGCCTGGCCCTGATCTCCGCCGGCAGGTGCGGGCGCTGACGAATGGCATGGGCGCCGATGTCGCCTACGACGCCGCTGGCGTGCCACAAACGCTCGAAGCCTCGATCGATCTTGTTCGGCGTGGCGGTTCGGTCTGCCTGGTCGGCGTGACCAGTGCACCGGCAGAGGTGCGCACAAACCGGTGGCTGACCAAAGAACTCACTATCACCACGTCGATCGTGTTCACGATCGCCGAGGCCACCCGGGTCGCCCGCCTGATCGTGGACGGTCGACTCCAGGTCGAAGCGCTACACCAGGGCACCGTGTCGCTCGACGAACTTCCGTCGACGATCGAGAAGTACGCCACTCGCGATCTCACCGCACTAAAGATCATGGTTGACCCCACCGGCGGCTGACTGTCGGCGCCAACCTCTTCCACGAGCGACCGTAACGCTGCCAAAGCTTCGCCGTTGAGAAGGATGGAGATCACTCCTGGCATGACATCGGCTGAATCACGAAGCGTCCTACAGCCACGCAAGGCGCTCTGGGCGCTCTGGGTCGCAAGCAATCCCCTTCATTGCTGGCTGGCCAGACTTCGACGGTGAAGCGTCGGTTGTCACAACCGCTGACGAAAGCAAACATCTATGAGCGACACCTCACAAGGGCCGGGCTGGTGGATGGCGTCGGACAACAAGTGGTACCCACCTGAATTAGCACCACAGGAACAACTGCAACCGCAGGTACAACCGCTGCCGGCCTACCCGTACGCCGCCGGACACCCACCAGCAGCTCAGGTACAACAGCACCCCGTGACTGTCAGCCCATGGGGTCGCCTTGGCGCGTATCTCCTCGAGTCACTGCTCATAACGGTGACGTTGGTCATCGGCTGGCTGATTTGGGCCGCGATCATCGCTAGTCAAGGCCAGACACCTGCCAAGCGCATCCTTGGCCATCGTGTCGTTATGCAAGACACAGGACAAACCGCTGGCTTCGCAAGAATGTTCTGGGTCCGAGGCCTCCTCGCTGGTCTCGTAGCGTCTGTTGCGATTCCTATCACCCTGGGCATCTTGTTGTTTATGCCCTTTTGGGACAAAACCAATCAAAACCTCTGGGACAAGGTAAGCGGTACACGGGTCGTACCTAGCTAGATCTCGCCGGACGAGATATCACGCCCGAGGAGTGGGCCGACTTCGTTCCCGGCAACGAGCCCTTCCGAGGTATGTGCGACTGAGGGTCTCGTCGGCAACAGCTGCCACGGTCACCGCCAGAGACGGTCGAACACGTCGAGAAAGAGCTGGGTGGTGAGCCGAAGCGAGTCGACGTCGATGCGCTCGTCATTGCCGTGGAACCGACTCAGGAACTCGCTGAGCGGGACCTTGTCGCTGAGCAGGCCGGCGCCGTAGGCGGGGATGCCGCGCTCGCGGTAGAAGCGACAGTCGGTGCCGCCGGTGACCAGGCTCGGCATGACGGTCGCTTCGGGATAGGCGATGCGGATGGCGTCGCCGAGTGCGTCCCACAGCGGTGACTCGGTCGAGGAGACGCCGAACCCGTTGGTCAGGTCATCGCGGTACCACTCGATCTCGACCGACGGCATCAGGTCGGCTCCGATGATCTCGGGAAGCAGCTGGTCGATATCTTGCTGGGTCTGGCCGGGGAGCATGCGGATGTCGAGTTCGAGCACGGCGGTGTCAGGAACGGTGTTGAGTTTCTCGCCGCTTTGGATCTTGTTGGGGTTGATCGTCATGTGGCTGCATGAGTGCAGGTTGCTGGCCAACGCGGGCGGAAGCGCCGCCAATGCATCGTTGATGTGGGCCGGGTCGAGCA
>DNHM01000412.1:912-4869 GCA_003485885.1 Acidimicrobiaceae bacterium | reverse complement strand
GCGTTGTCAGTTGCGTAGGACATCGAGCCGTGGCTGGGCGTGCCCCGCACCGTGATGCGGCGGGCACCGGAGTGTTTCTCGCCGGTGGTCAGCAACACGGTCGTGCCGTCGTCGCCGAATGATGGGGTGCCGCCGTATTCGCTGATCACGTAGTCGCAGTGCAGGATGTCCCAGTGATCCTGCAGGAGCTGTTTGGCACCGAGCACACTCCCGGCCTCTTCGTCGGCCACCGCGAAGTAGACGATGTCGCCGGGATACCGCTTGCCGGTTCGAACGACCTCGCGGAACGCAACCAGCATCGACGAGGTCAGGTTCAACATGTCGACCGCACCACGACCCCACACCTCGTCGACGCCGTCGGCAGATGTGATCAGCTCGCCTCCGAACGGGTCGTTGGTCCAGCCGTCGGGGTTGGCGGGCACGACATCGGTATGGGCACACAGGCACAGGTCGGGGGCGTCGGGGTCGGTGCCCTCGTAGCGGGCGACGAGCGAGACTCGGCCGGGTTCGGTCTCGAACAGCTCAAAGTCCACGCCGTAGCCCTCGAGTTCGTTGCGGAGCAGTTCGGCGCTGCGGACCTCGTGGCCCGATTCGGGCGTGCCGTCGTTGACGCACTGGTTTCGGATCAGCGCCTGCAACAGCTCGACGGTCTCACCGGTGAGGATGTCGATCGATGTACTCATGTCAGCTCCTGGGTTGCGCGCCTACCCCTCGACCTTAGAGCCCCACGCAGACCAGAGCCCTGCGAAGGCGATGGCCGAGGTTTCCGTCAGCCTGAGCTTCTGGGCGTGTGACCTCGGTCAGTCGCCCACTCCGTTGAGGGTGTCGACCACGGCCATGACAAAGACCCGTCTACCTGACTCGATCATCTGACCTAGCGTCGGGAACGGCGCGTCGAGTGCGCCGATCTCACAGAAGCCGTGACACAGGTAGACGGCTTTCTCCCCCAGATCGGCGCCTTGGCGAGCCTGCACGGCTTCGGCCGCGCCGCGTGCAGCTCCATCGAGACTGCCGATATCGACCAGCTCGAGTGAAGTCCGAACCGTGCCGTTACTAGCCGGTTGCCCGTACACGGTGCCGATCATGAATCCACGCACCCCATGGTCGAGCTACGCTCGCATGGTGCCGGACGTACCAAGGTGACGAAAGACACCTGGGACGCAAGGATTGACCGCATCGTATCCACTGTGAGCGTGCACCCACTGGAGTAGGGAGTTCGACGAGATCGGTCAACTTTGGGGCGCGGCAGCGGAACTTGGCCCGGGGTCGCGTCATGCGATCTCGGTGCCGTTGGGTCGTTGAACGTGGATCTGGCCGTTGTTGTCGCGCCAGACCTTGTAGCCCTTTTGTTTCCACCTGTTGTGCCTGCCGCATCCCGGCGCCCCGTTTCCGGGGTTGGTTCTTCCGCCTTTGGCGTGGTCGTGCAGATGGTCGGTCTCGCATCTTGATGCGGGGACCCAGCAGCCGGGCCAGAAACATTCTCGGCCCGCGATTCGTACGGCATCGCGTGCGAGCCCGGTGAACAATCGGGCGGTGCCCATGTCGATCACGACACCTTTGGCATCGATGACAACTCGGCGAATCTTGTTCTGTATCGCGTTGGCAAACGCTTCGGTCGGATCGAGTGACACACCGTCTGGCGTTTCGCATCGGAACGTGTCTTGATCGAATGGTGTTGGGGTACCGCCGGCGCAACGGCGAACCATTTCTTCCCACGCGTCGGCAGACCACACGATGTTGTGCACGAATCGGCTCGGCGCCATGCCAGCCTGGTTCGCGGCTGCGTCAGCAAAGATCTGTCGCAGGGCGTCGGCGCGTCGTTGCGCGTCGGTGCGTGACAAGTCGGACGTGCAGGCGGCGTCGCCGAGTCGAGCGCGGGCCTCGGCCCAGTCGGCATCAAAGAGCGCTTGCACATACGCGTTGAGCAGTTCACTCATGGCGGCACCATCTTCGGCACCGAAGATGCCTTTGAGGTCCCAGGACTGATCGAAGTGGTTCTGCACCAGTTGGGCGTTGCGGTTCTCGAAGGTGCGGTCACGTTCGGGTTCTGCGCCGTCTTCGTCGGCTAGACGTTGCCACTCGAGCACCCGGCTACGGAACCGGGGAAACGACAACCGGCGGGCATCTTTGATGAACCGCTTCTGGCGGCGTTTCATTGCGTCTTGGACACGAGGGTTGGCCCACACTCGAGCAAGCAACATCACCTGGTCGGTTCCCAACCGGCCGGCTCGATACTCGGTGGCGATCAGTTCGAGGTGGACAAACATGCGCCGGCACCGGTCACGACCAGCCGCTTCGGTGCCAGACAGTTTGGCGACATGGCGGGCCATGACCTTGGCCGACGTGTGCCCATCGTCGTAGTGCAACCCGGCTCGGTCGATAGCCCCCATCAGGTCGATGCTGAGTGCTTTGGATTGACGTTCGATCGCTTCGAGTTCCTCGAGCAATGCTGCCGCCTGGACACTGTCAGCCGGCGCCAAACCACGCTCGCTCAGCCGAGTCAGATCGGCTCGGATACCAGCCAGCGTTGTGTTCTCGTCGACTTAGTTCGGTGATGGTGTGGAGGGAGATGGTGTGGAGTGAGACGGTGTGGAAACAGCAAGAGCCATGAGTCGGTCCAGTTTCTATAACTGCTGGGCTCGTTATGGCCCAGATCCAATCCACGGAGGCACCTGATGTTGCACGAAATATCGCCACGTTTCCAACGTCGTGCGAGGAAGTTCCAGTATCTCACAGGGGTGTGACAACGCCGGACTGGCGAAACTCCGACGATTTCGACAGGCAGCGGGACGCTCCCTCTCATCGGCAGCGACGACGAGGTGAGCGGGTTCGGCGTCGAATGGCCCGGACTCCGATCACTCGGCGTATGGAAGGCCCCCGCCGGCACCGAAGCGTTGGCAGGCAAAACCAAACCCGATGCCCGGGGCTTCGGTACGTGGGGAACAACGGGGACCACATGACCGTCGCGTATTGCTCAATGCCAATCTCAGACCACCTGCGAGCCGGAGGTACTAGGTGAACGTGGGAGGCAGCTGGAATGAACAGGTTGTTCCCGGGGCCTTCGACAGTTTGACATCAAGTGTCGCCAATGGAACTCGCAGCACTTCCGCAAGCGCCACATAGCTTGCGTCGTAGGACGTCAGGTTGTCGCGCAATTCCCAGACGCGGCCGGCCAGCATCTCGTACTCCACGAGTTCGAGTCTCATGAGCAGCAGATCGCGGTGGGCCAGCGCGGCGACGTCGCTGGATAGGTGGCCGGCAGCACTCAGCCGGCGAAGAACGTTGGTCACCTCGAACGGCAGTAACCCAGGCGCAACGAGGTGCTGACCGCGCAGAACATCTTCGGCCCAGGTCCCAAGCTGGGTGTTGTCGATCAGGGCGGCCACGACAACAGATGCGTCGACAACAAGCGTCACCGACGATCCGCGTCTCGGTTGTCGAGAATCGCCTGGGCGGAGATCGATGTGCCGGTCGCTGCCTTGCGGCTACGCACCGCCTGCAACAGCTGATCAAGATCTGGTTTCGCAGCCATGGACTCCAACGCTGCAGACAGATACTCCTGCAGTGACTGACCGCGGAACGCCGCTCGTGCTGCAAGCTCGTCGCGGGTGACCTGGGAAATGTTGCGCACTGTGATCGCCGGCATGCATGCATAATAGCTGCATTCAATGCATTGTGCAGTTCCTTGACGACGGTGTGGATTGATGTGGGCAACGAGGTGCACTATCCCCGCCGCAGAGAGCCGGTTGCTCAGCCTCAAATGGTGGGGCCGCGTTGCTGGCGCTCGATCCTGCTGCCCAGCGGATGCGAGGTGTAACTACTCGGTCGACTGGAAGACCAGTCGCAGCAGCTTGATTTCGTCGTAGGAGTGGCGGCCGTCGAATGCTTCGTAGATCGGTCGTAGTGCTTCGTCGCCGAGCTGACCGAATGCGTCCAGGACAGCAGCTTGGTCATCGT
>DNHM01000412.1:0-779 GCA_003485885.1 Acidimicrobiaceae bacterium | reverse complement strand
ATGAACTTGGCCACGTTGGTTGTCACGGTGCCGTGTTTGACGCCCAGGCGGGTCGCCACATCAGCAATGGGCTCGCCGGCAGCAACTGCTTCGCCAACCTCTTGCCACCGCTTCTTGTGCAACGAGTCAGACAGCGTGGGCGCACTTGGCTGCGCGTAGACCGGAACGGCGCCGGGCTTGGGTTGTTCGGTCAACTCGTTCTGCTCGCAGTGGGCAACGATCAGTGGGATGAACTCGCTTGCGAACTTCTTGATCTTGCTGGCCCCGACGCCGTGAATTGAGCCGAAGCTGGCCTCGCTCTGGGGAAGGTGTGTTGCCATTTCGATCAACGACCGGTCGCCAAAGATGACGTAGGGAGGAACGTTTGCGGCGTTGGCCAGCTCGGTGCGTTTGGCCCGCAACACATCGAACAAGTCGGTGTCGTAGTCGCCAGCGACCCAGTCCTTGCTCCTGCCACCGCGACTGCCGCCCAGGCCCGAGGATTGTTGCTCTGCTGGTAACCGGTCGCCCATGACTTTGACGTCGCCGTCCAAGACCGCTTGGCCCTGACCAGTCAGCGACAGACTGCCGTATTTCAGGTCACGGTTGAGTAAGCCTTGGTCCACGAACTGGTGAACAAAGAACGTCCACTCCTGCTTCGTCGTGTCACTCCCCGAGTTGTACGAAGACAGCCGATTGTGTTCATTGTCGAGCACCTTCTTCGCTGCCGACCCTCGAAGCACGTCGATGATGTGGGCGGCGCCGAAGTAACCACCGGTCTGTTGCACACATGTCAGCAG
>DNHM01000503.1 GCA_003485885.1 Acidimicrobiaceae bacterium | reverse complement strand
GTCCCTGCTCCAGCGCCCGCCGCTTCGCCGGTTCCTGCTCCAGCGCCGGCAGAACAGCTCGAGGCTGTTGTTGCGCCGTTGCCGGTACACGCTCGCGACACGATCGTCCCCCTCAACCGCATCCGCCAGACGACCGCCGACTACATGGTGCAGTCCAAGCAGGTTTCGCCGCACGTCCTCACCGCGATCGAGGTTGACTTCGAGAACGTCGAGCGAGTGCGACAGGCAAACAAGGCTGAGTTCAAGTCACATGAGGGCTTCAGCCTGACGTACCTGCCGTTTATCAGTCGGGCGCTGATCGACGCTTTGGTTGACTTCCCTCACATGAACGCGTCCATGAGTGGCGGCAACCTCATCGTGCATGGTGCGGTGAACCTGGCGATTGCGGTTGACCTCAACTTCGAAGGTCTGCTGGCTCCTGTCATTCGGAACGCCGACGGCATGCGGATGCGGGCAATCGCCCGAAACGTCGTCGATTTGGCAACACGAGCGCGAGCCAAGAAGCTCACGGCCGACGAAATCACTGGCGGAACCTTCACCATTACGAACCCCGGCCAGTACGGCACGATGATGCAATTCCCGATCATCAATCAGCCCCAGGTCGCGATCCTGTCGACCGACGGCATCAGCCGCAAGCCTGTCGTGGTCAAGGACGAATTCGGAAACGAAACGGTCGGTATCCACTCGGTCGGCGTGCTCGCCCTCGCGTGGGACCATCGAGCGTTCGATGGGGCCTACGCCGCTGCATTCCTCAATCGTCTTCGCACGATCATCGAAACCAAGGACTGGGAAGCAGAACTCCAGTAGTGACAGATCCTGACGGGCAGCAGGCCCTTCATGTGCGCTGGCTCGGCCGAGTCCACTACGACGAGGCCTACGCGCTGCAACAACAGTTGCAGCGCGGCCACCGTGATCACCTGCTGTTGGTCGAACACCCACCTGTATTCACGCTCGGACGCAGTGCCGACCCGGCGAACATCGTGGTAGATCCCTCCGAAGTCGGAGCGATCGTGCGCCACGTAGACCGGGGCGGCGACGTAACGATCCATGCACCGGGGCAATTGGTTGGTTATCCAATCGTGACTGTGCCCGGACGTGGCGGTGGCTTGGCTGATACCGCCAAGTTCGTTGCCTCAATCGAGGATTTACTCATCGAAGCTCTGGCCGACCTGGGACTGCCAGGTGCTGCTCGTTACCCGGGGTACACCGGTGTCTGGCTCGACCCTGAAACTCCAGATGCCCGCAAGATCGCTGCCATTGGCGTACGGATAAAGCGCAGCCGATCACTCCATGGCTTCGCGCTGAATGTCGACATCGACCACGACTGGTTCGACCGGCTCGTGCCATGTGGAATCGCAGATAAGGCCGTGACCTCGCTGAAGGCCGAAGGCATCGATGCTTCTATGCACCACGTCGTCGACGTCATCTCTGCTCGGGCAGCTGGGCGATGGGGCACAGACACTGTCGACCGGGCTGATGTGGCATGGCGTCATGTCCCCGAGGACCTGAGCGCATTCTCTCGGGGCGAAGGGCCGGGCGATACGCCACGGGTCGGACAGCCCGCAGTTGAGAAGCCCAGGGGCACGCCAGTGCGTCTTCTGGGTCGGTTGGCCGACGCCGGTGTCGACCAGAGTCTCGACGTGACTGCGCCCAAACCTGACTGGATGCGGGTAAAGGCGAACATGGGTCCCGAATACACCCGACTCAAGGGAATCATGCGTGACCTCGAACTGGTCACGGTGTGTGAAGAAGCTGGTTGCCCCAACATCTTCGAATGCTGGAACGATGGCACGGCAACGTTCATGATCAATGGCGAACGTTGCACCCGGGCCTGTGGTTTCTGCTTGGTCGACACTCGTAAACCTGAGCCGCTCGATCTCGACGAACCGCGTCGGGTGGCTGAAGCCGTCGAGAAGCTCGGCCTGGAATATGCCGTGATCACCACGGTGGCGCGAGATGATCTGGCCGACGACGGTGCAAGCGGTTTCACCCGCACAGTCGCTGCTATCCGAGATCGAGTTCCGCAGTGCAAGGTCGAACTGTTGATCAGTGACTGTAGGGGCCGCGCGTCCTCGCTTGATGAGATCTTTGCAACCCGGCCTGAAGTACTCAACCACAACATCGAATCGGTGGCTCGACTGCAGCGAGCAGTTCGGCCATCGGCAGGTTATGCACGGTCGCTGGCAGTGCTAGCTCGAGCATCCGCTGCAGGTCTGACCACCAAGTCGTCCATCATCGTCGGCATGGGTGAGACCTTCGACGAGGTCGTTGGCACGCTTGCTGACCTGGCCGGTATCGGAGTGAACATCGTGACCATTGGGCAATATCTGCGGCCAACGACCAATCATTTGCCAATTCATCGGTGGTGGACTCCCGACGAGTTTGCCGAACTGAAACGACTTGGCGAAGCCATGGGCATTGACCATGTCGAGTCATCCCCGCTGACCCGCAGTAGCTATCACGCTCGGCAAGCCGAAGCTGCTGCGACCTAAACGGAAACGACTGCCTGTCGTTACCAATCAGCTATCACCCGATCGGGACCGACGTGCTTCGACAGTACGTTGCGCAGCGCCGTTCTTCGCTAGACGGTTGCGAGCGGTGCGACAACCGCCCCCAGCGACTCGATAAGGTCTGCAGGACTGAGCCCGATGTCAAAGCCCCGCTGACCACCGCTCACGTAGATGGTCTCGCATATTTCAGCGGTTTCGTCGATGAAAGTACGCAGACCGCGCTTCTGGCCGAAGGGGCTGATCCCGCCAGCAACGTAACCGCTTGATCGTTCGGCATGTGCGACGACGGCCATGCGTGCTCGTTTGCCCCCGGCTGCGCGAGCCAGAGCCTTCAGATCGAGTTTGTGGGTCACCGGCACGATGGCAACAACGAGCTCGCCTCGGTCGTCGTCGAGCCGGGCCATGAGTGTCTTGAACACGACGTCTGGGTCAAGACCAAGTTTTTCGGCTGCTTCGATGCCGAACGATGCAGCGCCCGGGTCATGGTCATAGGGATGTGCTTGGTAGGTGATGTCGTGTGATTCCAAGAACACCGTTGCGGGAGTCTGCACTCCAGCGAAGATATCGTTCTTGAGCGACTGATCACAGCGCTTAACAGTCAAAAAACCGCACCAAGAAACGGCGACGGGCGGCGATCCGGTCATGGCTCGCCGGTCGGACCTGAACACGGCTCATCTCGCAACTGAGCCGTGTCGCTACCATCACGCCGTGGTGAAGACGACACATGGCTGAAGTGCGAGATGGTTGAGGTACACGGTGCCACGGTGCTGCTCATGTGGGCGACGGGTGGTTTCTTCTTTCTGTGGGTGACCACTCGTCGGCGTGAAGTGGGTATCGGCTACGGCTGGACCATGCGGATCACCTATATCGGCATCGCCGGTCTTGCCGTGGCAACCGGTTTCGCGTCGGGAGTGCATTGGCCCCGCGAGATATTTGGGCTCGCGTCGATCGCCGGTTCGTTGATAGCCCTGGCCGAGTCATGGTTTCGTCGCGGCGCTGGCGTAGAGGGCCAGCGCGAGACGGTGGAACGGCGCAGCCAACGCGTCGCAGACATGACGGGCATAGACAAGGACGAACAACGATTCGACGCCGATGCACCCGAGTTCCGACCCTGGCTCGACCTGCTCGCCCCTGCGCTAGGGGCTATTGCGATCATCGCTGGTGCTGTTCACGCCGAAGGCCCCGGGTGGCTGTCGATCCTGCGGGTGCTCGCGGGCGCAGTGTTTCTTGGAGCGGTCAGCGATGCCATGCTGCTTGGCCACTGGTACCTGGTGCAGCCCGGGCTGGCCCGGTCGCCGATCCTGGAACTCGTCCGTTACACCATGTACGCATGGGTGCCGCACACCATTGTGTTTCTGTTGCCGACCGGCATGTGGTCAGTGCTCAACGGCTCGATCGACGATGGCTACGGCGGCATGCTGGGCTGGTTCTGGGCAGCAAGCACTCTTGCCACGATCGTGCTGATCTTCGTGACTCGTGCGGCGCTGAAAGAGCGTCAATACGCAGCGGTTATGGCCGCAACCGGCCTTATGTACCTAGCTATTTTGACGGCGTTCGGCCAAGATGTCGTAGCGCGGATCTTGTTGGATCGCTGATTCCCAGACATACTGCAGCCGCAACGTTGGACACGAGCCACAGTAGCAACCCACTTGGGCTGACTGTCATGGCTCGTAGTCTTGGACTCGGCGCAATAGAGGACGTTGCGTCCAACACGGAACCTAAGGACAGCGATCCTTCAGAGATAGGGAGCCGATATGCCCCGAGCTATATGGAGTGGAGCGATCAGCTTTGGGCTGATCACCGTGCCGGTGCGTTTGTATAGCGCTGTGTCACGCAAGTCAGTTCGCTTCAATCAACTCGACCAGCGCACCGGTAGCCGCATCAAACGTAAATGGGTGTCAGCACTCGACGGCGAAGAGGTGCCGAACGACGAACTCGTTCGGGGCTACGAGATCACCAGCGGTAACTACGTCACGGTCAGTGACGAAGAACTTCGATCGCTCGATCCTGAGGCGTCACGCAGTATCGACATCGTCGAGTTCGTGGACCTCGCAGACGTCGATCCGCTGGCCTACGACAACGCGTATTACCTCGAGCCCGATGACCTCGCGGTCAAGGCCTACAAGGTGCTTCTGGTGGCGCTCGAACAGGCAGGCAAGGTGGCTGTTGCGCGCATCGTGATGCGGCAGAAGGAATACCTGGCCGTTATCCGACCGACCGACAAAGCGCTCGTGTTGTCAACCATGGTCTA
>DNHM01000027.1 GCA_003485885.1 Acidimicrobiaceae bacterium | reverse complement strand
TATGAATTCGACTTCGCGAATCGCTACTGGATCAAATCCGGGAGCGATTGATCGGATGCCAAGCGAACTCGTGCTCTTGAGTATGGACACTGTCTGCATTGGCGCTGCCTCGTTGAGGGTCAAGATCTGCTCAGTGCCATCGGAGAATTCGAGAACGATTTGCCCTACGCCACGCGTCGCACTAAAGGAACCAGGAGCTTCTGGGTTCGGGCCGCTGTGAATCACTATGGAATCCAGCATCACAGACCGACCAAAGCCAATGACCAGCTCATGACCATCGGGGTTGTTCGGCGATAGCCAGCCGGTGGCGAGATCGCCGTCGATCACGTTGTCACCGAGAAACCCTGGAACCGAATCGGTCTGTAGCACCTCGATAGCCATGATCCCAGGATCGCCTGTCGACAGCAACAAACTTGCAGCCACGACGCCACCGATGCTGACCAGAACCAACAGAAGGAGCGGTATCAGCCAGCGCTTACGCTTGTGTTTGACCCCAACCGGAGCACCGGGTGACGCCCCAATCGCTTGTGCTCCGGCCAAAGGCGGCGGCGTAACCGGCGCCAATCGCCCCGATGGTGGGCCAGCCCCGACCGGAGCACCCGACACAGTGCGAGAATCAGGTGACACCGAGGTACTTGGATCGATGGCATCAACCAGTGGAGTCGCTAGATCAGCCACTACCGGCGGATCTGGCAACACCGGCGGATGAGGCAAGGGTGCTTCAGCCAGTGAAGCAGGGGGATCAGGCAACACCAGCGGTTCAGGCAACACCGGCGGATCAGGCAAGGGCGCTGGAACCACTAAAGCAGGCGGATCAGGCAGATCGGACGGAGCAGCCAACCACGGATCCGGAAGTCCGTGTACTTGCACAAACGGCATCGGGGTGTGGGGTTCGTTGTACTGAGTCTGGATGTCGCGCAGTGCCATGCCGAATGC
Organism: Acidimicrobiaceae bacterium; assembly: GCA_003485885.1. Lineage (GTDB taxonomy): Bacteria > Actinomycetota > Acidimicrobiia > Acidimicrobiales > UBA10347 > UBA10347. Next base: position 3,097 of record DNHM01000027.1, on the reverse strand, counting down.
ACCGGCGCTCTCAACGCGTTCCTGTGGATCCTTTAGCAGACAACGTGCAACGAGGGCTGACAGTTCGACCGGGACATCAAACCCGGCACGAGAAACCAGCGTTGGCGGTGCTTCGGTTGCAATCCGCTGAATTGCAGCAAAGAAGTCGTCGCCGATGCCGTTTCCAAACGGGGGCTCGCCAGCGATGAGTTCAAAGAGTGTCGAGCCGAGCAAATACACGTCGCTGAGTTTCGTGGCCCGCTTCCCGTTCAGAATTTCAGGTGCAGCGTGTGCCAGGGTCGCCGTGATGACGCCGGTCTTGGTTTGAGTCCCATCACGCATTGCGGCGATGCCAAAGTCAGCGAGTTTGGCCCGTCCGAGCCTGTCAATGAGGATGTTGTCTGGCTTGATATCGCGATGCAACACATGCTCTTCGTGTGCTGCTGCGAGTGCATCGGCCGTTTGGATCGCGAATACAACGGCCTCGCGCCATGGGATCGGGCCTGACTCGTGGAGCCGATCGCCCAGCGACCCGCCGGTAAGAAGCTCAAACGCAAGATAGGAGCGCCGATCTTCGTCAACGCCTCCGTCGAGCACGGCAGCGATATGCGGGTGCCAGGACAGTGACCCGACTACTCGACATTCACGCTGAAACCGTCGCTCAGTGTCCTCGTCTGCGCTCGCATTGTGCAGAAGCTTCAACGCAACCTTGCGGCCAACGGACTCCTGTGTTGCGCTGTACACCACAGCGAATCCACCGGCGCCAATCTTTTCGAGATTCGTGTAACCGGGGATGTTCGGGGTATCCATGGATTCCGTCGTGACGTTGGCAGTGCTGGCCGCACCGCACTGCGAATCTAGCAAACGGCAGGAACGTTCCCGCGCCAACGGCTGGTCGCGGTGCATCTATGCTCTTCTCATGGCTCGAAGGTTACGTAATGGCAAAGTGGTGGTAGGGCTTGGTCTTGCTTTGGCGGTGCTCTTGTCAAGTTGTTTCGGCGGCGGCGAAAGTCATGTCGTCACGACGCAACCCACACCTCAACCTCTCTATGAACCAGCAGGGTCCGCAGGTCTTGACTCGTTCTTCCCGCTCTCTGAACAGATCGAGATGGCCGTGGCCGGCGGCACTACCCAAACCCCGGTTGCTGGTGCGCCGTCCGCAACCGGGACGCCGCCGCCCGCTGGCACTCCCGCTGACCCCTCAAACCTGACTCCAGTTGGGGTGAGCCGTCCGAGCGACCAGCAAATCAAGAGCGGCCTCTACGGTGGCACCGTCGAGAACACGTGTAATGCCGAGCAACTGATCCAGTATCTGCTCGACAACCCGAGCAAGGGCCAGGTCTGGGCCGATGTGCAGGGCATCAGTTTCGACCAGCTCCCCACCTACATCAACTCGCTTCGTCCAAGGGTGCTGGCTTCCGACGTGCAGGTCCTAAACCACGGCTACGACAAGAAGGGCCATGCAATTCCGATCGTCAGCACGCTTGCGGCCGGTACGGCGGTCTTCGTCGATCAAAATGGTGATGTGCGGGCGCGTTGTTACTGCGGCAACCCAATCGTGCCTTACGATCCTCCTGCGTATCAGCCGCCGAAGTGTCTCAGCTATTACGCCGTCGTCTATGTGTCACCTTCGGAGCGCACGGTCATCCAGGGTGTGCCTCGATTTGTGCAGGCGACCAACAACGTCAGCAAGTACGAGAGCGTCAATTGGACCGAGATAACTTGGGGTGGCGCAACCGGCTGGGTTCGCACCGACCATGCACAAACGAGATATTGCAAACCCATAGTCAAGGTTGATTGTGTCGCTTTTGCGCAAGTCACGCTTCAACCCAACTCCACAACCTACGTGGGTGAACTCACCAACGCGTTTGTATCTGTCTACGTCGCAAACGCTGACGGATGGACGTTGATCGGCTTCGGCGGCTATAGCGGCTGGGTACCGACCAACACGATGGGTGGTCAGGGGTGCACCTACCAGGTCTCTTGTGTATCAGCGTCCAACGGCTCGTGGAGCGAACCTGGCTACCGCGGTGTGCAATACGTCGCGCCCAATCAACCCCAACGGCTTGAATACACCGGCCACTCCTACATCGACACGACCGGCACCTACCTCGAGGCGTACCTGACATCCCCGGCCCCAACCCGTATCGCGTGGGTGAAAGATACCGATGTCAGCCCGCGCGTCGAGACCGACTGTGCAGTATCGATCAGGTGTAGCCGGTTCGATGTCGACGCTGCTGTGTACCGAGAGTCAACCGGCAGCGACAGTTTTGGCGTGTTGTGGTTCAGCGAAGTGCAGATCGCTACGCCTCCGACCAACGGTCGCTACGGAATCCAATTCGGCGGCATCACTGGCTGGGTCGATATCAGTGACTTGCAGGGCTATGGGTGCGACGCCACAATCGCCTGTATCTCCATCTTGGCCAAGATCTACAACTCGCTGCCAGACTCCAGCGGTGACCGTCCTGGTCCCCAGGGTCCAATCACGGCCGACTTCACCGGACGGATTGCGGTAACCGACGCCAAGACTTTCCGTGAATTCACCTCGCCGCAGGTCAGTGGGGGCCCCGGATGGCTCGACGGATCCGTTGGGTACATGAGCATCGACTACGGCCTCTGTAACCTGGCGCCAGTCTGCGAAAAACCCTATGTTCCGACAACAACAGGCGGATGCGGGTGGCCTCCAACCTGTCCCGGCGGTGACCCAATCCCGGCATTCGGCGGCTGTTGTCCAACAGGAGGCATATACGAAACCAGTCCTGACGAGTGTCAGCGATGCCCTGAGTTTGTAACACCTTCACTGACGGAACTTGTTAATGACAGCGACGCGTTCCCGAACGACTGTTGCCCGGGCCAGTATTTCGAGAACAACAGTTCATGTGTGCGCCAATGCATCGCGGTTGGTGAAGGCGCTCTCTACGACAGTGGCGGTCAGATCATTGGACAATATGGCCCAGGAGATCCACTTCTGATCGGCGGTCAGGCAACGGTTCCCGGGGTTGGCATTGCCATCGAGGCAACTGTCGGCGGACTAACCGGCTATATCGATATTTCCAGCGGCCGTCAGCTCTGCACAACAGGATCAACGGCCCCCACTCCGGTTCCTGTGGCCTCACCG
>DNHM01000456.1 GCA_003485885.1 Acidimicrobiaceae bacterium | reverse complement strand
TAACGAATCGGTGCCAGGCACGCGTTCGTTATCGATCTGCCGCTCGTGCATCTCGAGAAGTAGCAGCGAGACTGACTGGCCGACCCATGTGCCGGTTAAACCAATCCACCCGCACCGACACCGGCGAGCACCGTCAGGAACCGCTCGTCTTTCAGGCCGTCATACACGTAACGAGTGCCGAGGACCCGGTGTTCCATCGTGGCTATGAAGCCGTGTTCAAGTTCGGGAACCGCGGCTGCGTCCCCCCTGGCTGCTTCGAGAGCCACTGCGCGATGATCTCGGACTCGGACGGCGTGCAGCTGGGGTTACTCGGTGCTACGGGCCAGGTCGCAGACGCACACGCGGGGTAACCTAGCGACATGACAGAGACCACGGCCGCGGATTGGTATCCCGATCCCTACGGCCGAGCTGAGTTGCGCTACTGGGATGGCGCAACATGGACCGATCATGTTTCTTCCAACGGCAAGCAGAGTTCTGATCCGGTGAACGCTGCGGTGGTCAAAGAAGTGACCAACATGAGTGGCGAGAAGGTGCAACAGCAGGTCGATCGCCACTTCGATAGTGCCGAGAAACGCGGCGCCATCGTCGATCGCGGTGCTGGCGTCGGCGGTGATCTGCTGAGTCAGCAGCTCTTTGTGGTTAACCAGAAGGCCAAGCTGATCGAAGTCAACAACGAGTACGCGATCTTTGACCGCAACGGTGCGCAAGTCGGCTCTGTCCGCCAGGTTGGCCAAAGCACGGTGAAGAAGGTTCTACGGGTGGTCTCGAGCCTGGACCAGTTCTTCACCCACCATCTGCAGGTTGTCGATTCGCAAAACAATGTGGTGCTCAAGCTGACCCGACCAGCCAAGTTCGTGAAATCTCGAGTGGTCGTCGAAGACGGAGCCGGTACCACCATTGGTGAAATTACCCAGAAGAACGCGTTGGGCAAGATCAAGTTTGGTCTGAACGTCGGTGGTGTCGAGATGGGATCGATCAATGCCGAGAATTGGCGAGCCTGGAACTTCAACATCCAGGACGCGAACGGCACCGAGATCGCCCGCATCACCAAAACATTCGAGGGCGTACTGAAGACCGCGTTCACCACTGCCGACAACTATGTGGTGTCGGTTCATCATCCGCTACCTGACCCTCTTCGTCAGATGGTGGTGGCCGCAGCGCTGTCGGTTGACACCGCGCTCAAACAGGACTCGCGAGGCTTCGGCTAATGCCGGGTTATTTCCATCCACCCCACGGTGACGTTGTCGATGTCGTGGCCCGCGCTCTCGCCGAAGATTTGTCACCGCTCGGTGACATGACGTCGGGCATGCTCGACCCGGCGATCACCGCGACTGCCCAAATCAACGCTCGTAAACCCGGCCGGCTTGCTGGCTGCGGGCCTGCCGCTGAGGCGTTCCGTCAGGTCGATGAATCCATCCACCTCACCTGGCATTTCGACGATGGCGACGTACTCGAAGCCGGTTCGGTTATCGCCGATGTGCGCGGATCGCTTGCCTCGATTTTGACTGCCGAGCGCACGGCGCTCAATTTCATGGGCCACCTGTCTGGTATTGCCACCCGAGTAAACGAGTTCGTGCAGATCGTCGATGGCCGGATTGGCGTATGGGATACCCGCAAGACCACCCCTGGTCTCCGCAGCCTCGAGAAGGCCGCGACCCGAGCTGGCGGCGGACGTAACCACCGGGGAAACCTCAGCGGCTGGTTGATGTTTAAGGACAATCACCTGGTTGGTATGTCCATTGCCGAAGCGATCGAACAAGCTCGTGACCGGTGGCCTGGCCGACCCCTCCATGTTGAATGTGATCGGCTCGACCAGGTCGAACAAGCCGTTGCCGCTCACGCCGATCTGATCCTGCTCGACAACATGTCGCCAGAAACCGTGCGCGAAGCCATGACACTGATCGGGCCCAAACGACCCGATGGTCGTCCAATCGTCGAAGCATCGGGCGGCATCACCATCGAGACCATCGACAGTTATGCCGACACCGGCGTCGATTTCGTGTCGTCGGGCTCGCTGACCAATTCGGCGCCGGTGCTTGACATCGGCCTTGACATCGAGATCAACGCAGTCGAGCGATAGCTCCAACTCGTGCTGTTCGCCATCGATGTTGGCAACACCCACTGGCGGGAAAGATCGAGCCATACACAAAGGTCGTGGACCACGTCGAACCGTGGCTTACCCTTTACGGGCTGCGACTGATCTGGCAAAAGAACCAATGACTGACACTTCAAGCTCTGACTCCAACAACAGTGAAAACGAAACAGATGCCGCTGTGGCTCCTGTAACGCCCACTGCACATATCATTCCGTATCGCTTCGAGCGTGATACGTCGAACCAGTCGATTATCGACCGGTTCGGCGAGATCGAAGACGGCACCGAAACCGGCACCATCGTGTCCATCGCTGGCCGGCTCATGTTGCGCCGCGAACAAGGCAAGCTGGCCTTCGGGGTGCTCGCCGATTCCACCGGTCGTATGCAGCTGTTTGCGCGTTCGAATCAGACTCCTGACTTCGACGCATTCACCAGCTTGAGCCTGGGTGACTGGATCGGCGTGACCGGTCAGGTCATGAAGACCCGCCGTGGTGAACTTTCGATCACCGTGGACAGTTGGCAGGTGCTGGCGGAAACCAAACGCCAGTTTCCGGACAAGTGGCATGGCATCAGCGACCCCGACCTGCGTTACCGCCAGCGCTACGTCGACCTGTGGGTGACCGACGAGGCCCGGGCCACCTTCAAGGCTCGCTCCAAGATCATGTCGCTGACCCGGCGTTGGCTCGAAGATCGCGACTACATGGAAGTCGAAACACCGGTCTTCCATCCCATTCCCGGTGGTGCGGCGGCCCGTCCGTTCACCACACACCACAATGCACTCGACACCGAGCTGTACTTGCGGATCGCGCCTGAGTTGTACCTCAAGCGCCTGACCGTGGGCGGCTTCGAACGTGTCTTCGAGATTGCTCGGGTCTTCCGCAACGAAGGCATCTCGACTCGCCACAACCCCGAGTTCTCCATGCTCGAGCTCTATCAGGCCTATGCCGATTACGGCGACATCATGGAGCTCGTCGAACAGCTCGTAGAACACTTGGCGCTCGAACTGCACGGCACCACCGATCTCGAGTGGGATGGCAAACCATTGAACCTGGCCGCGCCATGGCGCCGAGCCAGCATGCTTGAGCTGATCGAAGAACACACCGGCCAGGTCTTCAACTTGGACCAGCCGATCGAAGAGCTTCGTGCCGCGGCGACTGGTTTTGGCGTCGACGTCAAGTCGTATTGGGGTCCAGGCAAGCTGCTGCTTGAGATCTACGAAGAGACATGTGAGGCCAAGCTATGGGATCCGGTGTTCGTCACCGACTACCCCAAGGAAGTCTCGCCACTGTCTCGTGACCATCGCGACCTCGACGGATTCGTCGAGCGTTTCGAGGGCATCGTGGCCGGGCGCGAATTGTGTAACGCGTTCAGCGAGTTGTTGGATCCTGTCGAACAGAAGTTGCGCTTCGAGGCCCAAGAGGCCGATGGCGAGGCCGGAGACGAAGAAGCCATGTCCGTCGACCGCGACTACATACGTGCGCTCGAATACGGCCTGCCCCCAACCGGCGGCCTGGGCATTGGCATGGACCGGCTGGTCATGTTGCTGACCAACCAAACCAACATCCGCGACGTTGTCCTCTTCCCAACCCTTCGGCCCGAAGTCTTCGGGTAGGGGTAGTTCGGATCGCTCGCTGCGCTCGCAATCCTGTGAGAGCTGAATACTCGGTGATCCCGGACCGCTTCGCTACCGGAGAATCTTGGGTCGTTCATCCGTGATGCTAGGGCTGCGTTTTTGGCGGTCTGAGGCATACGGATGTGCACGGTGCCTAGATCGGTAGTCTGCTGGTATGAAGCGGCCGCAGTTTTCTGACCTGGCGGTTGGGTTATGGGAGAAGCTGACGGTTCGGGCCGCGATCGTGGCGGGAAGCCGTCGGGCTGATCGCTTCGACACGTTCGGCTCCGGCTCGCTCATCTGTTTTCCGCCAACAGCGTTGTTTGGTGAACGAGCGATCGGTATTGGTGACGACACCATGATCGGGCCACATTGCTCGATCACCGTGGGCATGGTGCCAGGCCAGGAACTGATCGGCGAACGCATGCTGGTCATCGGTGATCGGTGCGTGATCGGCCGGGGGTCGTCCATCGCTGCGCATCTGAGTGTCACCGTCGGCGACGACGTCTACTTCGGCCCCAATGTGTACGTGACCGATCACAATCACAGCAACGACGATCCCAGCCTGCCGGTCGGCCGCCAAGCAGCACCAGAGCGGCCCGTCGTGATCGGCGCCCGCTCGTGGCTCGCGACCGGTGTGGTGGTGACCCCGGGCGTGACCATCGGTAAAGGCGTCAGCGTTGGGGCGAATTCCGTCGTGACACGGGATCTCCCCGACGGCTGTGTTGCTGTTGGCTCACCTGCACGCATACTTTCGCCTAGCTGACACTTGCCACTATCGGGGTCTATGCGACCGTAATGGGGAGAAGGCGACGTTCAGGCCTTCCTGTTACGTGTTATGGCGGTTGAGGTAGTGGGTGAACGTGCGGAACATCGAGGTCGATCGTTGACCTGGCTCGGTAGGGTCGATCTGTGCGAGTTCTTGTTGCAGGCATGGGTTCAGCCATTGGTTCGGGTATTGCTCGCGCGCTGGAACGCAACGACCAGGTCGAGGCGATCGCTGGCTTTGATCTTGAACCGCCACGGCGGTGGATGCGTCGAGCCGATTTCCAGTTTGCTCGACCGACCGACCATGAACGGGTCGCCCGGATCGTCGCTGAATTCCAACCCACGGTCGTGGTCCATGCATGGGTATTTGAGCCTCGTGCCCGGTCGTCCCCTGGCCAGGCCAGAGCCCGCACGGTTGCAGGAACCGAGAGTTTGCTTGGTGCGATCGCCAAGATCGATTCGGTCGGACACATTGCGGTGCGTTCCGGCGTCTCTGTCTACGGAAGTGGCCGGGGCACCCCTGAACGACCGACTATCGACACACTTGCTCGCCCAACCTCAACCTTTGGCGACATGCTTGCTCGAGTCGAAGAACGGTGCGCCCAGAGTGCGACTTCGCTCGGTGCCACCATGGCAGCAATGCGACTAGCGCCCATCATGGCGTCGTACCTTCCAAACCCCCTCGGCCGATATCTCCGTCTGCCGGTCGTTCCGATCCCAATGACGACCAAACGGTTTGGTGTTGTCCACCTTGTGGATGCTGCCAAGTCGATAGCAGCCGCGGCCAGCACGCAATATCAGGGCACGCTGAACGTGATGGCATCGGACCCCGTGACCCCCATCGAGGCCTTGACCATCGGCCGAAGAATCCCCGTGCCGGTGCTGCCAGTCGCGTTCCGGCTCGGACGTTCGCTTGCCGAGATTCCTGGAACACCGCTGCCCGAACACATCGCCGAGCTGTTGAGTCGCGGTGCCGTCGTCACATCGTCAGATATGTCTGCACTGGGCGTGACCATGACCCGCACCACCAAGGATGCACTCGCCGACTTGTACTCGGCTGGCCGGCTCATCGACGTCGACCTGTCTCGATCGCTGCCGCTCGTCGACGAACGTACTGCCGAGGTCGGCTGATGCCATCGATACACGCTGACGACGGCACCAGAATCTTCTACGAGACATTTGGTAAACCCGACGGTGAACCGCTGGTGCTGATCATGGGTTTGGCCGTGGATCGCTGGGGTTGGATTCGTCAGCGCAACATGTTGGCTAAGAACTTCCGGTGTATCTCGATCGATAATCGCGGTGCTGGGCTCAGCGATAAACCACATGGCGATTACGACCTGTTCACCATGGCGTCCGATGTCGAGTCGGTCATGGACGCCGAAGGTGTCGAATCGGCACACATCGTTGGTTATTCACTCGGTGGCGTGTTGTCACAAGTGCTGGCGGTGCAGTCGCCGCAACGGGTTCGTTCACTGGTGTTGGCGTCCACCGCGTGTCGGATCAAGAACTGGCGACGCGAGATACTCGGTGACTGGACCCAGCTCGTCGAAGCGCGCGGTGCTCGAGCGTTTGGCAAAGAAAACTTGCGTTGGGTCGCTGCGGCCCGCCATATGCGTTGGATTGCTCCGTTGGCTCCGGCGTTTGCACCGCTCATGGTTCGGGCCCCAGCCCACGGCATCATCGGTCAGATCCAAGCGATGGCGGGGATCGATGAGCAGGTCCATGAAGAGTTACGTGGTGTCGACGTCGACACGCTGGTCATCGTTGGTAGCCAGGACATTCTCACGCCGGTCGCCGACAGCGAAGAGATCGCCCATTGGATCGATCGTGCTCGTCTCCAGGTGATCTCTGGCGCTGCCCACGGCGCAGTCGTGACCGACGCCACCGTCTTCAATCGTGCGGTCGAATCCTTCCTCAACGAACAAATCACTGCCCACGCCTAGAGCGAAAAGTTACGTCCCCAGGGGAACATAACTTTTCGAGAAGCTGTTGACTACCCCCACACGAGTGAACGGGCGATGGAGGTCAACATGTCGGTGTCGGCATCAGGCAGAGTTGCCGGCGACGGCATCTACTATCGGTGAAAGCACACTAAGACAGGGAGTTCGTTATGGCTGGTTCGTTTGTTATGACTCGCGAGGAGCGACAGGCCTTCTTGGCCGAGGTGCATGTGGGCATCATCTCGATCGCGGAACCAGATCGGGCACCTCTCGCTGTGCCGGTGTGGTACTCGTACGAGCCGGGCGGCGACGTCCAAGTGCTGATGCAGTCAGACTCTCGCAAGATGGTGGGCATCGACGCAGCAGGACGGTTCAGCCTGTGTGCCCAATCCGAATCGGCGCCCTACAAGTACGTGACTGCCGAGGGTCCCGTCAGCAATGTGCGGCCGTATGACATCGAGACTGACCTGTTGGCAATGGCCACCCGTTATCTCGGCGAAGAAGGTGGACGCGACTACATCGCGACCGCGGGTACCGGCGGCAATGGGGTCATGGTGTCGATGACTCCCGAACATTGGTTGTCTACCGACTACGGCAAACGCTGACTCGTTAACGTTCGCCGAGAGGGGCCCGGGCTCGTTCGACGAGATGGACCGATGCGGCCCGCAGTGCGGTCGCTCCGGGGGAGTCGGGCAGGCTGCTGATTGCACCGGCTGCCTTGTCGGCCCAGCCCCGAGCGGCGTCTATTGCATCGGTGATGCCAGGGCTGGTGCGCACGAGGACGAGGGCCTGGTCGCGCGTTTCAGGGGTCAGGCCTGCTTCGATCAGGTTGCGAAGCTGGTCACCATTTTCGCCTCGTAACGCCCGAAGCACCGGCAGGGTGAAGTTGCCTTCGAGAATGTCGTTGCCAGCTGGTTTACCGAGTTGTTCCGATGTGGCAACAACATCAAGGATGTCATCGACGATCTGGAACGCCATGCCGTAACTGTGTCCGAACTCGGTGAGCGCATCGGTGGTAGGTCGGTCGAGTCCACCGGTGATTGCCCCAATACGACAGGAGCAGGCCAGCAACGATGCCGTCTTGCCGCTGATTGCTGCGTAATACTCCTCGGCGGTGCGGTCGAAGTTGTTGGTGTCTTGCAGTTCGCGGATCTGGCCGTCGGTGAGCTCGGCGATGGTCTCGCCCAACAGTCGGGCAACGTCGGTGCCTAGGTTTGCAGCAATGATTGACGATTGTGCCAGCAAGAAGTCGCCGGTCAAGATGGCAACAACATTGCCCCAATGCTGGTTTGCGGCTGGCACGCCGCGGCGAGTGGTGGCTTCGTCCATGACATCGTCGTGATAGAGCGACCCCAGGTGCACGAGTTCGACCGCAACACCACCCATGAGCACATCAACATCGGCTGGGCGTGCGACATCGTGGCTGGTGGCCGCAGACGCAATAGCAAAACCGGGGCGGACGCGTTTACCGCCGGCCTTGGCCAAATGGGCGGCGGCTTCGGCCAACATCTCGAGATCGGATCGCACCGAGTCGGCAAGAAGGTGCTCGACCCGGGCGAGGTCAGCTTCGAGTGTGGGCAGGACACTGAGCGGGTTGCTCGCAGACATAGCAATAACAATACGTCAATATGGGCCGGAGACCGAGGTCGAAGCGATGTGACTACGACCACGACTGGTTTTGGGTGCGGGGTGCACATTTCGGGAATGTTTGCTGTTGTGCCACGGTTGCACTGCTGGCACGTAGCTCTCTACATATTTCCTAGGCGCTTTTAGCCGTTTCCGCCCCCGACCCATTGCCTGTCCGAGGTCGTGGTTACACTCGCCCTACCTTTGACGAAAGGCACGAGAAAGCCTCATGTTCGAAAGATTCACAGACCGAGCCCGCCGAGTTGTTGTGCTTGCACAAGAAGAAGCACGGCTACTCAACCACAACTACATCGGAACCGAGCACATTTTGCTCGGTCTGATTCACGAAGGCGAGGGTGTTGCCGCCAAGGCACTCGAATCGCTTGGCGTCTCTCTTGAAGCCGTTCGTAATCAGGTCGAAGAGATCATTGGCCAAGGTGGCACCTCGCCCAGTGGCCATATCCCCTTCACGCCGCGCGCCAAAAAAGTTCTTGAGCTGTCGTTGCGCGAAGCGCTGCAACTTGGCCACAACTACATCGGTACCGAGCACATCTTGCTCGGTCTGATTCGCGAAGGCGAGGGTGTTGCTGCGCAGGTGCTGGTCAAGCTTGGTGCTGACCTGTCACGGGTACGCCAGCAAGTCATCCAGCTGCTGTCTGGTTACAGCGGTCCTGGTGGCCAAGCCGGTGGCGATCCTGAAAAGGCTGGGGCGACCAGCGGCGGCGTGGGCGGCGACAGCCCATCCGGTTCGCTGGTGCTCGACCAGTTCGGACGCAACCTCACCCAGCTCGCCCGCGACAAGGAACTCGACCCGGTCATCGGCCGCATGCGCGAAACCGAGCGGGTCATGCAGGTGCTGTCACGCCGTACCAAGAACAACCCGGTGTTGATCGGTGAGCCTGGTGTCGGTAAGACCGCCATCGTCGAAGGTTTGGCGCAGAAAATCGCCAGCGACAATGTTCCTGAGACCATCCGGGGCAAGCAGCTCTACACGCTGGACCTTGGTGCACTTGTTGCTGGTAGTCGTTATCGCGGTGACTTCGAAGAACGCCTCAAGAAGGTCTTGAAAGAAATCAAGACCCGTGGCGACATCATCTTGTTCATCGATGAAATCCACACCCTGGTGGGTGCTGGTGCCGCCGAAGGTGCCATCGATGCTGCTTCGATCCTCAAGCCGATGTTGGCTCGTGGTGAACTGCAGACCATTGGTGCCACGACCACCGAGGAATACCGCAAACACCTCGAAAAAGACGCCGCACTCGAGCGTCGTTTCCAGCCGATCAAGGTCGAAGAACCAACCGTTGCCCACACCATTGAAATCCTCAAGGGTCTGCGCGATCGTTACGAAACCCATCACCGAGTCACGATCACTGATCAGGCGCTGGTAGCTGCGGCCAATCTGGCCGACCGTTACATCGCTGACCGTCATCTTCCTGACAAGGCCATCGACCTCATCGACGAGGCCGGCTCACGCCTGCGCATCAAGCGCATGGAAACGCCGCCTGATTACAAAGAGATCGAAGACGCGCTGGCCAAGGTCACTGAAGACAAGAAGGCAGCTGTCGAGTCACAAGACTTCGAACTGGCGGGGTCACTTCGGGATCGCGAAAAAGAACTGCTGGCTGACAAAGAGCAGCTTGAGACCGAGATTAAAGCCAAGGGTGTCGACCTGTTCGACGAGGTCGATGAGGAAGCTGTCGCCGACGTGTTGTCGGTCTGGACTGGTATTCCTGTCTACAAGCTCACGGAACAAGAGACCGCAAAACTGCTGCGGATGGAAGATGAACTGCATAAGCGGGTCATTGGCCAGGAAGACGGCATCAAGGCTGTCAGCCAGGCAATCCGCCGCACCCGTGCTGGTCTCAAGGACCCCAAGCGCCCAAGCGGCTCGTTCATCTTCCTGGGCCCAACCGGCGTTGGCAAGACTGAGCTGGCCAAGACGCTGGCCGAGTTCCTGTTCGGCGACGAAGACTCGCTGATCACACTCGACATGTCTGAGTACCAAGAAAAGCACACCGTCAGCCGTCTGGTGGGTTCACCCCCTGGGTATGTCGGTTACGACGAGGGTGGTCAGCTCACCGAAGCTGTGCGCCGCAAGCCATTCTCGGTAGTGCTGTTCGACGAAGTTGAAAAGGCACACCCCGACGTCTTCAACACATTGCTGCAGATCCTCGAAGAGGGTCGCCTGACCGACAGCCAAGGTCGTTCGGTTGACTTCCGCAACACGGTGTTGATCATGACCTCGAACCTC
>DNHM01000110.1 GCA_003485885.1 Acidimicrobiaceae bacterium | reverse complement strand
GTGCTCTCGGGGCTCCACTCCCCCATCCGGGTCACATCGGAGACCAGGTCATAGACCGCCTCCGGCGATGCGGCGATCTCAATGGAGGCTTCATGAGCGGCGAGTGTGACGGATGGGGTTTGCATGCAGTGATCATAGGAAACCCGGCGGCGCGGCCGTATTCCTGATCGGACGCGTGACTCTCGCCCCCGTGGACCCTCTCAGCAACCGTCGGTGGAGCGCAGTACGATCAGCCTATGGTCTCCCCCCGCAAACGCAAGAACAGTCGCAGCGAGAATCGTGCCAACCAGCGATACACGCCGCCCGGCGTCGAAGGCAATGGCAGCTCGTCATCTGGTTCAATTCCTCGCCCACCCTCGAACTGCCAACCATGGCATTTCTATTGGTGTGATGGCCACGACGACTGGCATCACCACGACGAGTTCGTTGTGACCGCAATCGAACGCACCATGGGTAGTGCTCAAGACACCATCGGCGAATGAGCGTGATCGACGCCGTCAGCGCAACCGCTGCCGGCCTCGTTGTAGCCATCAATGGTTCCGAGACAGAGCTGAGTTGGCGCTGGGTTCGCGATCATGGCGAAGACCAGGAGAGCTTCGACCCAACGACGAAACAGCGTCGTGTCTACGCCATAAACCCTGAGTCGCCCCAACCAGCGATGCGAGCCGAACTCTCGGTCATCGACGGCACTCCCATCGTGTGCATCATCTGGCCTGAGTCGCCAGAACAAACCTGGATTAGTCAGTCAACGATCACCGACCTCCTCGATCCGAGGCCGCCCTCGGCCAGAACTTGCTGGCATCGACCCCAGGAGACTGCCGTGACGAAGGGCAACGTCTCCGATGTCCTCACCAACGACGCAGCGCTCAGTGCATGGGTCGGCGACATTGCTGATTTCGGTTTCGGTGTGCTTGGCGGTTTTCAAGGCGGTCACAACGAAGTCACTGCGCTAGCCCGCCGCATTGGATACCCGCAGTCCACGATCTTCGGCACGACGTGGGATCTTGCCTCCGACATCGATGCCCACGATGACACCGCATATACCCAGACGTTCTTGGCGCCACACACCGATGGCACCTATGCCCACGAGGCACCAGGCCTGCAGATGTTCTGCTGCACCGAACGAAGCGGCACCGGTGGTGAGAGTGTGATCGTCGACGGATTCGCGATCGCTGAAACGTTGCGCACCGAGCACGCGGAAGACTTCGAGGTGCTGACGTCGGTGAGCGTCCCTGGTCACTACATCGAACCGGGTGTCGAGCTACGAACGTCTCGACCAGCGATTCGACTGGACGACCACGGCAACATTGTGCAGATCTCAATGAACAACTACGACCGGTCCCCCATGCACCTGCCAAGCGGCGACATGGACGCGTTCTATCGGGCCTATGGCCAACTCCACGAGTTCGCAAACGACCGCAGCCGTTGGATGTCGATTCGACTCGAACCGGGCGACGTGCTCATCAATGACAACTGGCGAGTTCTCCATGGGCGAGAGGCGTACACCGGCGGCCGTCGTTTTGTGGGTTGTTATCTGAACCACAGCGACCTCGAAAGCCGCATGCGCACACTGGGCGTATAACGACCCGACCTACGAGAACATCCCCATCACACCAGCAGCGTCCTGTCGAGGTTGAGTCGGAGCATCCTGCGAATTCGCAGCGCCGCTGAACAGGTCGATTCCCAACGCCGCTCGAGTTTCAGCGGTCGACGTCAGCATCGACGGGTCAAGTTGGATGCCGGTGCCATCGGCAACTCGGACAAGACCATTAAAGATGGCAACCGTGGCCGCAGCTTCGACAAGACCTTCGTGTCCAACTACCGCTGCGAGTGCTGCTCGGGCCTGAGGCAATACATCGCTGCGGCGATTGGCAGCGGTTGCGAACGCGAGTAGTTCGTTGCCGTGAGGCACGCCCGCGTCGCCTGTTTTGGTCGGGTCGGTTGCGACCTCGAGATCCACCGTCAATCCAGCCTTCGAGCCGCTCGCACCGAGCAGCATGGTGTGGGCCGTCGTTCAATAGAAACACTCAAGTTCTGCGGTAGTCCGGGCTGCAACCAGTTCGACCTGAGGCCGTGAAAGTGCCCGGTCCCAGGACAGATCGAGAAACTCTGCTCCTCGAGAATAGAGCGCTTGCACGAGACCGACCCAGGCTCGATTGGTCACCGGCACGAGTGACAGCGATCGACTCACGTTGGCCATGCCAGTTCCGGTTGTTTGAGAGACCCATGCCCCGACATCGCCGACGTCGTCGGGTCGTTCCTTCGCTGGAGATCCTGCAGTGTCATCGCCCAGTTGGCTGTCGTCGCCGGTCATGGTCCATGCAAACATGTCGAGTACTGCGGTGCAGGCTGCGATGCCGACTAGTTCGGTGTAGGTCTCTTCGCCGAGCACGGTCATTTTCTCGTCGGCCCAAACCTGTGTCAGCCGACCCGGGTCGCTTGCTACGCGATGGATGACTTCGACAGCTTCGGCCTGCAACTCGGCCGTCGCTTCGTGCCCGCCCGGAACCGCATTCGGCGAAAGTGCGTCGCGGCGTTGTTGATCGAGTTCGTTAGTCCGAGCATCGCGAGCCTCGAGTGCTGCGGCACGACGTTGTGACCCGGTCAGCCAGTCACC
>DNHM01000133.1 GCA_003485885.1 Acidimicrobiaceae bacterium | reverse complement strand
GTAGCTTCGAATGTGATCACAAGCGAGAAGGCCAAACTGCACACCCCTGGCCATGTCGCCGCGCCGTTCCGTGGTGTGGTCTCGGTCAGCGTCGCTCCTGGTGACACCGTCGAGGCAGGCGATTCAGTTGCGGTGATCGAAGCGATGAAGATGGAATCAGCCATCTCTGCGGGGGTCAGTGGCACCGTGAGTCGGGTGGTCGTACCACTGGCTGCTGCAGTGGAACCCGGCGACCTACTCGTCGAAATCCGTCCTGCTGGACTCGCGGAAGAAATCTGATCGGCTTGCGTACCCCGAGGTTCTGACCTGGGGACTGACCGCAGCAGGTGCGCGTTGGGCAGCTACGGGTTGAGGCGCAGAGGCAGGTCGGCTATGTGACGGCAGCCGGTTTGTGCCATGACGTTGACAAGTTCGTCGGCAAGCACGTCGTAGGCATGGCCTGCGCCGTTCGCCCCGAGGGCAGCGACGCCGAAGAGGAATGCTCGCCCGCAGAAGACGAAGTCAGCACCCATTGCAAGGGCGCGAGCGACATCGAGTCCTGAGCGAATACCGCTGTCGAAGATCACTGGCACACGGCCATCAATCCGCTCCAGAATTGCCGGCAACGCATGGATGGCGGCAATCGACCCATCAAGCTGGCGGCCGCCGTGATTTGACACCCAGATGGCATCAGCGCCGCGTTCGAGACAACGCTCAGCGTCGTCGGGATCCAGGATGCCTTTGACGACCAGGGGGCCTCGCCATTCTTTGCGCACGTCAGACAGGTAGTCGTACGACAGCGTTCCGCCCAGACTTGCACCAACGAAACCAGCAATGTGCTGCATGGTGGCCTTGTCGACATACTTCTCGAGCGTGCGGAACCGGGGCAGGCCGTTCTTGAGTACTCCCATGGACCAGGACGGGTTGATCGCAGACTGGGCGATCAGCTTGGGGCCGATCTTGGGTGGCACCCGAATCTGAGCCTTGACCTGACGTTCGCGCCGACTGCGAGCGGGGACATCGGCAGTTACCACAAGTGTCGTGAACCCCGAGGCTTGAGCGCGGTCGATGAGGTCTTTCCGCATGTCAGCTTCACGCGGCGGGTAGAGCTGAAACCAGCCCATGCCGTCGGCCGCAGGTCCAGCAACTTCGGGCGATGTCGTGGACACGGTGCTCATGCAATACGGGATCCGACGGTCAGCGGCAGCCGCAGCGAGCGCAGCGTCGGCTCCTGGCCAAATAAGTCCGGTGAGCCCCACCGGCGCAATGCCAATCGGGGCCGTATACGTGATCCCAAACAGTTCGGTCTCGACCGCGGGGTCGAACTTACCCTTGAGGAGTTGCGGCACCAGCGTGATCTCGCCGAGCGCGTCAGCGTTGCGTTGCACTGCCTGATCGGCACCGGTCCCGCTGTCGAGGTACTCCCAAGAAAAGTGCGGAACCCGTTTCTTGGCCCGGGCTTCGAGGTCACTTATTGCCGGATATCGATCCATGAGTGGTGCAGCCATCACCGCCATTGTGCCGCACAGCGAACCAGTACCGAAAACTTCAGCTACCAGTTTGCGGCGATGTACTGCGTCTCGCAGAACTCATAGATGCCCTCACTGGCACCTTCACGACCCAGACCGGACTGCTTCATGCCACCAAATGGGGCTGCGGGATCCGACATTGCGCCCCGGTTGAGACCGACCATGCCGCTCTGTAGCCGTTCGCTGACTTGGAGCCCTCGGCGCAGGTCTTCGGTGTACACGTATGCAGCAAGACCCATCTCGGTGTCGTTGGCCTCGGCGATCATCTGATCGGTATCGGTGAATGAGATGACCGGTGCGATCGGGCCGAAGATCTCTTCGCCTGCGATCGGCGAATGGTGGGCAACGTTGCCGAGCACAGTTGGTTCGTAAAAGAAGCCTGGACCGTCGATTGGTTTGCCACCAAGCTCCGCGGTGGCACCGTTCGCGAGCGCTGCTTCAACCAGGCCGTGCATGTTCGCGACCGCCTTCGCAGTGATCATTGGCCCACAGTCGACCCCCTCACCCAGCCCGTTACCGACCTTGACCTGCGACATTGCCGCCGCCAACTTGGCCGTGAATTCGCTGGCAACACCAGCGTGGGCATAGAACCGATTGGCTGCCGTGCAGGTCTCGGCGCTGTGACGCATCTTGGCCACCATGGCACCTTCAACTGCAGCATCGATGTCGGCGTCGTCGAACACGATGAACGGCGCGTTACCACCGAGCTCCATCACGGTCTTCAGAACCCGATCGGCAGACTTGCGAAGCAAGAGGCGGCCCACCGCAGTTGAGCCAGTGAACGAGACCATGCGAGTTGCCTTGTGGTCAACTGCTGCGTCGAACCACGCGCCAGGGTCATTCGCTGCAACAACATTGATGAGCCCACCGGGTACGCCTGCCTCTTCACACAACTCGGCGACCCGTAGTGCGGTAAGTGGCGTTTCAGCAGGCGGTTTGATCACTACCGCATTGCCAGCCGCCAATGCAGGGGCGAGCTTGCGGGTGATCATCGCTGCCGGGAAGTTCCACGGCGTGACAATGACAACCACGCCCATGGGGGGATGCTGCACGATGATCCGTTTATCACCACCTGGGGCCATGCCGATCGAGCCGTGGATACGCACGGCCTCTTCCGAGTTCCAGCGGAAGAATTCAGCAGCGTAGGAGACCTCGCCGACCGCGTCGGAGCGAGGTTTGCCGTTTTCTTTAACAATCAGATCAGCCAGCTCATCGGTGTGTTCCATGAGTGTCTGCCAGCAGTTGCGAAGAATCTCTGCCCGAACCCGTGGTGCTGTCGCTGCCCATGCTGGCTGCACAGCTGCTGCTGCATCGACGGCTGCCGTTGCGTCAGCCGCAACGCCAGCGGCAACCGTCTCGATGACTTCACCGGTAGACGGATCGACAACGTCGATGCGTTCGCCACCTGTTCCGGCACGCCACTGGCCACCGATCAACAAGTCAGTCTTCATGATTTTCCCCCGACAGAACAGTAAGACGCACAGTCTGCCAGCCGTTCGTCGCCTGCGCCTACGTCAACAAGTTGCACCGATGGTCGAGATTGAGTCAGCATCGATGGGTGACCAATGTGATCGATCTGGAAGAAGCCCTCGACGAGATGCACGCAGCGGTGCTGGCCATATTGCCGCCGACGCTGTTCGACCTCACCGACCTCGCTGCCTGTCGGGCCCAGCTCGAAGTTGTACTGGCAGCAAGACCGGTGCCGCCACTGCCCGAGAACGTCACGATCTCCGAGAAATACGTACCAGGTTTTGATGGCGACCCCGACGTGCGGGTCAAGATGTACACACCCGACAACCTGGCACCAGGATCACCTGCGCTTGTCTGGATACATGGCGGCGGCATGGTCTTGTTGTCGGCTGACGGCGACGACTTCCTATGTGCAACCTGGGCCGCGAACCACAACTGCCTGGTGGCGTCCGTTGACTACCGACTGGCACCAGAGACTTCAGCCCCCGGGCTGGTGAACGACTGTTATGCGGCATTCCGCCATGTCGCCGCAAACGCCGATGTACTCGGCATCGACCCCAACCGCATCGCGCTTGGCGGCGCGAGCGCCGGTGGCGGACTCGCAGCTGGCACAGCGCTGCTCGCCCGTGATCAGGGTGGTCAGCAACCGGCGGCGCAACTCCTGGTGTTCCCCATGCTTGATCACAGCAACACCACCGAGAGCAGCCATGCCATTCATGACAAGCGGGTGTGGAACCGATCAGCGAACCTGCTGGCGTGGGAGCACTACCTGGGTGGCGCTGAACCCACGATCTACAGCTCACCTTCGACCTGCGATGACCTCAGCGGGCTACCGCACGCCTACATCAATGTCGGCACCATGGACATGTTCCACGACGAGGACATCGCGTACGCCACTGCCCTCAATCGGGCTGGTGTGGCATGCGAACTTCATGTCTACCCGGGGGCCTTTCATGCGTCGCAGAACTTCGTAGTAAAACACCCGATGTCACAACGGTGGGCAGCTGATCAAGAAGCGTTCCTGGCTCGAGCTCTGAACGGCGACCTGTAGGAATCACCAACGTACTCGGGCGCTCGATGGCCATCGGACTGCACCTGGCTCGCGTAACCACCGATGCATCATCTCGAGGCCGGCACCGAATACGAGCCGGGTTGTGGGCGACAGCGCGTCACTGTCCACGCCCAACACGTTTATGTGACCTAACGAGCTCGCTCGATGTAACGGGCGACCGTGTTCTCGAGCAGCTCCTGGCGCCCAGACGAGCGTGAAGGTTCGACGTTCTTTCGAACGCGATCGCGCAGCGACTCGAGTGACGCATCGCCGTTCATGATGTCGGTGCCAAAGGGCGTGCGCCAGCCGGCATACCGATCAGCGGTAGCGCCACTGAGTACTTCGTCGTCGAACATGGCGTGGGCAGCGAGCAGTGCCCGAGCCATCGTGTCCATGCCTCCGATGTGGGCGTGGAAAAGATCATCGCGGGCAATGGACTGGCGACGCAGCTTGGCGTCGAAGTTCAGTCCACCGGTGGTGAACCCTCCACCCCGCAAGATCTCGTACATACCTAACGTCATCTGTTCGACGGACACGGGGAACCGGTCAACGTCCCAGCCAAGCCGATCATCGCCAGCGTTAGCGTCGACGCTGCCGAAAATACCGGCAGCGTGGGCTGCGGCAATCTCATGGGCGAAGTCATGGCCCGACAAGGTGGCATGGTTGACTTCGATGTTCACATGGATTTCGCCCATGAGGTCGTACTTCTCGAGGAACGCATGGCAGGCGGCCACATCGAAGTCGTATTGATGTTTGGTCGGCTCGAACGGTTTCGGTTCGAGCAGCAACATTCCGGTGAAGCCGATCTCGCGTTTGTGTTCGACGACCATGTGGAGGAACCGAGCCATCTGATCGAGCTCGTGTGCCATGTCGGTATTCAGCAGGGTTTCGTATCCCTCCCGGCCGCCCCACAACACATAGTTTTCGCCACCTAAACGATGGGTTGCTTCAAGACACTGACTGACCTGGGCAGCAGCGTAGGCAAAAACCTCTGGATCAGGATTCGTAGACGCGCCCGCCTGGTAACGGGGGTGTGAGAACAGATTGGCTGTGCCCCACAACAGCTTGACGCCCGTGCGTTCCATATGACCAGCTGCCTCGTCGGCCATCTCGTCGAGGTAGTCGCAGTGCTCGCGGAACGTGAAACCCGACGGTGCGATGTCGACGTCGTGGAAGCAGAAGTACGGCGAACCCAGCTTGTCGAAGAACTCGAACGCGGCCTCCATCTTGGTCTTCGCAAGGTCGATCGGGTGGGCCTGGCTAGTCAGCCACGGGCGATCCATAGTGCCAGCCCCGAAGATATCGAAACCATCCCAGTTGAAGCTGTGCCAGTAAGCGACCGCAAACCGCAGGTGTTCTGCCATCGTGCGATCACCGACGACCCGGTCGGCGTCGTACCAACGAAAGGCCAGCGGGTTGTCTGATTCGGGGCCCTCGTAGGCGATCTTCGAGGGGACACTGGTGAAGAACTCGGTCATACTCAAAGACTACGGCGAGTCCGGATTCGTCGCTGGGCTCCTGATCCTGTTTTCGAGTGGTGTTCTCGCTGTCTAGCCAACTGATGTAGCCATAGCGGCAACATGGCCAGCGATGATCGGCCAGTAGGACGGTGGCAGGTCGTGGCCCATACCGTCGAGCGACACGAAGGTCGCGTTGGGCATGATCTCGGCGGTGCGCTCGCCACCAGCCGGGGTGATGAGAGTGTCGGCGGTGCCGTGCATGACCAGTGTTGGCACCTGGACCTCGCGCAGAGCGTCCTCGCGCCGGGGTGACTTCACGATGGCGTTGTATTGATGCACCGTATTGCGGGGTTGCACGCCGTAGTCGAACATCATGGCGCCCTTCGCCCTGCTTGCTTCCTCGGTCCATTGGGCCGGTGATGCCCAGATCTGTTCGGTCGCAACACGATGATCAAGCCAGGCTTCGCGTTCGGTCGG
>DNHM01000146.1:6134-8837 GCA_003485885.1 Acidimicrobiaceae bacterium | reverse complement strand
CAAACAGTGCTTCCTCAAACAGTGGCCGACGTCGTCCGCCGCTTCGCCCGAGAGACACCTGACGCCCGGGCGCTGACCTTCGTGGATGCCCACGCGACCAAAACCACCCAGACGTTCGCCGAGCTCAACGAACGTTCGTCGAAAACGGCGAATGCGCTGCTCGACGCAGGCGTTGGTCACGGCGAACGTGTCGCCATTCTGGCCATCAACGCGCCTGTCTTTTTCGAACTTGGGTTCG
Source organism: Acidimicrobiaceae bacterium (assembly GCA_003485885.1). Taxonomy (GTDB): domain Bacteria; phylum Actinomycetota; class Acidimicrobiia; order Acidimicrobiales; family UBA10347; genus UBA10347. Next base: position 8,599 of record DNHM01000146.1, on the reverse strand, counting down.
CCACCAGCAAGATCGGTGCTGCCCTTGTTGGTCTCAACTGGCGGCTGGCGCCGCTTGAGATCGAGGCGATTCTGGCCGATGCCGGGGCCACTCTTCTTATTCTCGACCGTGAGCTTGATCATCAGCTGACCGACGGCGTAAGGGCAATGGACGGCATCGAGATCGTGACCGACCTGGAATGGCAGGCCAGAGTCGACGCAGCCGACGCCGCCGACCCACGTCACGACGTGAGTGGCGACGATATTGTGTTCATCCTCTACACATCGGGCACCACTGGCGTGCCAAAGGGTGCCCAGCTCACCAACCACAACATGGTGCACACCACGCTGATCGCCAGCCAGCCGTATCGCATGACTTCCGCGAGCACCAATCTGGTCGCCATGCCGCTGTTCCATGTTGGTGGCATGGGATATGGACTGTCGGGGTTCTGCGTCGGCGGCCACACGGTGCTGCGTCGAGACGCTGATCCCACAGCCATCATCGACAATATGGAAACCGAACGTGTCACCCACGCGTTTTTCGTCCCTGCCGTGATCCAGATGTTGCTCGATGTTCCTGGCGCCGATGAGGCCGATCTATCGAGTATGGAAGTCATGGTCTATGGCGCTGCACCCATCGGCGACGCCGTCCTGCGGCGCGCCATCTCCGTCTTTGGGTGCGGGTTCCTGCAGGCCTACGGCATGACCGAAACGGCGGGTGCGATCGTGGGCCTTGACCCCGAGGACCATGACCCCGACGGCGATCGAGCACACCTGCTTCGCAGCTGTGGCCGAGCCTTTCCGTGGGTAGAGATCCGGTTGGTTGATCCCGACAGCATCGCGAATGGCACGCCGACCGACGTAGAACACGGACAAGTCGGCGAGATCTGGACCCGGTCCGCGCAAAACACGCCCGGCTACCGCAACCGCCCCGAAGCCACCGCCGAAGCCCTGACCAGCGACGGATGGCTACGGACCGGCGATGCCGCCTATGGCGACGAGAACGGCTACCTGTTCCTCTTCGATCGGTTCAAGGACATGATCGTGTCCGGGGCAGAGAACGTGTATCCCGCCGAAGTCGAGAACGTGCTCTATGACCACCCCGACATTGCCGAAGTTGCGGTGATCGGTGTCCCCGACGAGAAGTGGGGCGAAACGGTCAAGGCCATCGCCGTTGCCCGGCCAGGACACACCATCGAAGCAGACTCACTGATCGAGCTCTGCCAGAGTCGATTGGCGAAGTACAAATGCCCGACATCGGTTGACGTAGTCGATGTACTCCCCCGCAACGCCAGCGGGAAGGTACTCAAGACCGAACTTCGAGAGCCATACTGGGCTGGCCAGGACAGGAGAATCTCATGACGCTGCTCGACGATCTGTGCGCAGACTTGCAGGCCGAAGGCGACGAACTTGCCGACGTGCTCGCCGACCTCGGCGAGACAGGTTGGGAAACCATGACCGCGGCCGAGCCATGGCGAGTCAAGGACCAGATCAGCCATCTGGCCTGGAACGACGATGCCACCGTGCGAGCACTCACCCAGCCCGTCGAATTCCTTGCAGCCAAACCCGAAGGGCCACAAGCAATCCAAGCAATGGTCGATCAGGTCATTGTCGATTATCAACATCTGCCAGGCACTGAGATGCTCAGTTGGTTCCGCGGAGCCCGAGGGTCATTGATCCAGGCGTTCGCCGGCCGGGACCCCAAAGAACGCATGCCTTGGTATGGGCCTGAGATGAGCCTGGCGTCCAAACTCACCGCCCGGTTCATGGAGACGTGGGCCCACGGCTACGACGTCTTTGACGCGTTGGGTACAACCAAACCTCGAACCGATCGAGTTCGTCATGTCGTCTTCCTTGGGTTACAGGCTCTACCCAACGCCTACACCGCACAGGGACGCGAGCTACCCGATCGGCCGGTGCGTCTCGAAGTCACGTCGCCGTCGGGGGAACTGTGGCGGATGGGACCGGCCGATGCCGACGATGTTGTGCGTGGTTCGGCGTTCGATTTGGCGTTGGTCGTGACCCAGCGGTTGAACCCTGCCGATGCTGATCTCCAGGCCGACGGCGGCATCGCTGAAGAGTGGTTGCAGATAGCCCAGGCGTTCGCTGGCCCACCGGGGGCTGGCCGATGACGAGCGTCCTCGATGGCAAACGTGCTGTGGTCACCGGAGCTGCCGGCGCCTTGGGTAGCGCCATCGCAAGTCGGTTCGTAGCCGAAGGCGTGGCCGCTATCGCCCTGGTCGATATCGATGCCAACCACGTCCAGGCATCGGCCGAATCTCTGCGCTCGCAAGCCCCGGATCGATCGTTCGAGGTCCACGAGGTCGTCGTCGACGTCACCGACCACGATGCGGTGCTGGCTCGTTACCAAGAGATCACCGCTGCATTTGGCGGCCTCGACATATCGGTGAACAATGCCGGCATCGTCGCCCCCAGCGGGCGCATCCACAATGTGAGTCCCGAAGACTTTCGCCAGGTTCTCGATGT
>DNHM01000146.1:0-5988 GCA_003485885.1 Acidimicrobiaceae bacterium | reverse complement strand
GTCATCCAGTTGACCAAGATCGCTGCCGCCGAATATGCAAACGATCAGATACGAGTCAATTGCGTGTCGCCAGGCACGTTCGTGACCAGCTTCCACGATGACTTGCCAGCTGGCGCAATGGACGGCGTGTTGGCTCGGCACCCCTTGGGTCGTTTCGGCGAGACGCCCGAGATCGCGTCCGCCTACGTCTACCTCGCCAGCGACCAAACAAGCTGGGTGACCGGCACCAACCTGGTCTTCGACGGCGGCATGTCCGTTAGCCAGTAATCAACGATCGGAGCACACTATGACACTCGAACTTTTCTCACTCGCAGGCAAGACAGCACTCGTGACCGGTGGTTCCCAAGGGATTGGATTAATGATCTCCCGTGGCCTTGTGCAGGCCGGCGCCAAGGTGTTCGTGTCGTCGCGCAAGGCCAACGCGTGCGAAGCAGCCGCAGCTGAACTTGCCGAGTTTGGCGACTGCGAAGCGCTGCCCGGCGATGTTTCGACGCCAGCCGGAATCGCAGCACTGGTCGCCGACCTTGAGCAGCACACCGACAAGCTCCACATTGTCGTGAACAATGCCGGCACCGGTTGGGCCGCTCCGCTCGAGGACTATCCCGATAGTGCGTGGGACAAGGTTCTTGGGCTCAATGTCAAGGCACCGTTCAATCTGACCGTGGCGTGCCTGCCCCTCCTTCGCTCCGCCGCGTCACACGCCGACCCGGCCCGGGTGATCAACCTCGGTTCGATCGAAGGGTTCCGCACCCAGCAGGTCGAGAACTACGCGTACGCAACCAGCAAAGCCGCCAACCATCATCTGACCCGGATCCTGGCCCAACGGCTGGCACCCGAGCAGATAACCGTGAACACCATCGCTCCCGGCCCCTTCCCGTCAAAGATGATGGCGGTGGAGTTCGAACAACGCCAGGACGTCTACGAAGCCGCCAATCCCATGGGCCGCGTCGGGCAACCCGATGACATGGCAGGCATCGCGATCTTCTTAGCGTCAAAGGCAAGCAGCTACATCACTGGCCAAGTCATCGCCGTCGACGGCGGCTTTTCGACCGCCCCCTGGTAGACGACTCCTGTGACCGAGACACCAACTGGCGATGCCAACGCCAACGACAACCTGGATAGCGGCAGTGCCATCGGACGCCGCCGCGACCTGGCCCAGTCGAAAGGTTCACAGGCGTACCAGCAGCGCCGTCGCGAGATCGCGCTCGCAGCGGGCAACGTGTTCTACGAACGAGGTTACGCGGATACGACCATCAGCGACATTGCCAAAGGCCTTGAGACTGATCGAGCCACGCTCTACTACTACTTCACCAACAAACAAGAGATCTTCGACGCGGTGGTGAGCGAGTTAGCCGAAGCCGACGTGACCTACGCCGAACAGGTCCAAGCAAGCGCCGAACCTTCACTGACCAAGCTCCGTCAACTGGTGACCGGTCTCATGAATTCCTACGGCGAGCATTACCCGCTGCTGTATGTCTATGTCCGCGAGAACCTGGCCGCAGTCGGCGACGAGCGAACCGTGTGGTCAGAGCAGATGCGCACCGTCAATCGCCGCTACGACACAGCAGTCACTGCGGTGGTGCAAGAGGGCCTCGACGACGGGACGATCCGGCCGCTGGCGTCGGCCCGTGTGCTTGCCTTCGGCATCATTGGCATGGTCGGCTGGACGAACCGCTGGTTCGCCCCCGACCGTTCAGCCGAGGATGCCGAAACCATCGGTGCGGCCTATGCCGACATGGTGGTCCAAGGTTTGGCAACCAGACCCACCACGGGCGCCGGCTAGCACAAGGCCGTCAGGCGAACAGGCCGGACCGGTCCCGAATCACTCGTCCAGAAGCGATGACACCATCGACGATGGTGACGATCCCTGCACTGCGAAGGGTGGCGGGTGTGCCGAGCCGATCATCCTTGCCAGCACCACCTACATAGGTTCCGGTCTGGGTCATGTGGAAGGCAACCCGGTTGCCAGCGCTGAAGAGGTCATCGACCGTTGTCTCGCCCACTTCTGTCTCCCCCACTTCGATGACCGGGCCACACAGATGGCCGTCCCATTCATCGTCGAACGCCACGTGGGGTTGACCGTGGATGTTTCCAGAGCGAAGCCAGGTGCGCACCAGTTCCTCGTTGGCCGGGTTCTCCGTCTCGGCCAGTTCGTCCCACGGCGCTACGGCTGGCGGTTCGAGTTGATTGGTTGTGCGGTCGGCCAGCTGGCGGCGGCGGGCGTAGTAGTCCTCGAGTGCCCAGTTGGCCGTCAGCCGTTCACCGTCCCAGAAGTACAAACCAATGCCGGACCAGGCCGCTTGATGGCCGTCGTGACGCATGGACGCTCCGTGTTGGCTGAACCGCAACGCCAACCGGTCGCCATTACACATGACTTCGTTCGCGGTCATGCACAGGCCGGGAAACTGTTCCATCTGCTTGGCGACTGCGGGGACGTATACGTCGTCGCGTGGGCCGAGCTCGTGACCTCCCATGTAAAGCAGGAAGTCAGGATGCATGATCTCGTCGCACACCGAGGTATCGCCACATGCCAAATAGTCGAGCACGTACCGTCGGATCAACGAGACAAAAGGGGCGGCGCTAGTCATGATGTTGTGACCTCCATTGCTCCAACCTTGCAGCGTCATTGGTGGTGATGCAACTCGGCGACCCGACCCGCACACTCGGCGTGACGGGCGGCTGGGGTTCGGCCATCTTCGACCGCGCGAGACTGGGGTGGTGACACCAAATCCAACCAGCGCGGTGAACCCGAGCCAAGACAGCATCGACCTTCTCGCCACATGGCCAGACGACGGCCCGATAGCCATGCTCAATCTGCTCGCGTTCAACGGCGACGATGGTCGGGCCGCCTATGGCCGTTATGGAGCGGTTGCATCGAAGACGGTCGCTGCCCGCGGTGGTTCAGCGATCTTCATTGGGGCCGTGACCGACCCGACGAGTAACTGGGACTCGGTGGTGTTGGTGTATTACCCCCGGCGGGCGGCGTATCTGGATATGCAACGTGACCAGGCGTACCTCGACGTGATCCCCGAGCGAACGGCGGGACTCCGTGCACGGCTGTTGTATCCGTTTGCGCTGCCCGAAGCAGACGTTGCGCCCACGCTGACGGCAGCTGACACCGAAGTGTTTGAAATCGAGCTTGTGCATTCACCGAACCCTGCACACGTTCTGGAACCAACCACCCCGGACCATGTCGTTCTTGATCTGCCGGCCGGCGGGCCAGGCCTGGTGACCGACCAGCCGTGGGATCACCTGCGGGTGGCCCTTTACCCGTCAGCAGAGTCAGCTACTGCCAGCCAACGAGCCACGACCAGCACGAACCCGGACGGCAACACCGTCTTGCGGCTCGTCATACAACCAGCGGCCTCGTTATGAGCCGCCGAGTCGCGCTTATAACCGACACGACCATGCATCTTGGCCCTGACCTGGCCCGTGAGCTGGCCGTGCGGGGCCACGACCTCGTGATCGGCGAACCAGCAGCTGGGCTCACAACCGAGCTCGAGGGACTGGGCAGCGCAGTCGAAGTTGTCGACGGTGTCGCCAACCTTTCCGATCCCACTTCGATCCAGACGCTTACCAAGCGGGCCCTCGACCGATTCGGTCGGCTCGATGCTGCCTGCGTTCGAACCGGAACGATTCTGAGTGGGTCGGTGTTTGATGCCTCGGTCCAGGACATCCATGATCAGGTAAAAGACAATCTGGAATCAGTTCTGCACACGATTCAGGCAGTGATTCCGCCGATGATCGGAGCAGGGGCCGGCCAGGTGGTGATCGTGACCAGCGCGGCTGGAAACAAGCCAGCATTGGCCGCTCCGATTTACAGCGCAACTCGGGCCGCCGCAAACATGTTGATCCGTTCGACAGCGTTATCCATTGCCGACACCGGCGTAACACTCAATGCCGTGGGCACGAACTTCCTCGATTACCCGAACTTTCGGGCAGCGACAGGGGCCGACGATCCTGACATTCGGGCAGCCATCGAAAAGCAGGTGCCCATGGGCCGACTTGGTTCGCCAGCCGAGGTTGCGCACTTCTGCGCATCGTTACTCGACGGCAACTCCCGCTTTCAGACCGGACAGTTCTTCTCGCTCGCTGGCGGCTGGGACAACTAAACCTGCTTAACGGCGAGCCGTTCGCGCAATGCTTCGCGCACAATCATCATCAACCAGCGATCACCCAGCAGCGCAGTGGCGTGCCCAAACGAACCGTGCGTAAGTGAATCCGGAATCGACATCACCAAACATGCCAGTGGCCGTCAACATTTCTCGTTTCGGTTCGGAGTCAGCCCACAGGAACTCGAGCATCTCCCCATCGAGTGTTGGCTCAGCACCCATCGCATGCCCAAGATCCCAGGCGTGAGCTGCGCCATCGGTGACCCGGCGAACATCGCTCGACGGAAGTCGCCTGCGGGGTGAACAACCATGCCTTCCAGGCCATCGGGTCCGGCGAATCCCTGGCACATCTGAGCGGCCAACCGGTTGAAGTCCGCGACTGGATCGGTGCTCACCCCGAGCATGTCATCGTTGAGACCAGCAATGATCTCATCGCGAGGCATGCCATCGAGTATCTGGATCGATATACGAGTACCCAGCAGAACATGGTTTACGAGCGCTCCGACATCCCATTCTCCGCACGACGTGGGCGGGTCCCAATGTTCATCTCCCACTTTGCTTAGTGCTGACTCAAACGCCCGGTTTTCCGCTTCCAACGCTTCACGCACTCCCATCGCTCGGGCTGGCGTACTTCCCTAATGGAAAACAAGCTCAAAATGTCAGGTTCACGAGGCCCCCTCCGGGTTGGGGATCTAGATTCAGACCATGAAAGCTGTTGTGATTGGTGCAGGAATCGTGGGCGTGACGGCGGCGCTCACGCTTGCCGAAGCCGACATAGACGTCGTGATGCTTGAACGAGGCCAGATCGCTGGTGAAGCATCGGGTCTGAACGCAGGGATCATTGGCGGAGGCGGTTGGGGCAACGCACCAGACGTGAACGTTGCGCTGCGAATGGGCAGTCGAGACCGTTACATCGACCTTGTGGATGATCGTGGGCACGAGATTGGGTTCGACCGGACCGGAACGCTGACCTTGATCAGGACAGAGCAGGAATGGCAGTGGGCCCAAGCCACAGTGCATACCGACCGCCAGGCGGGACACAGTTACGAACTGCTATCGACTGACGCCCTTCTCGACCTGGAACCAGCCGCTGACCCCACACTCCTCGGCGCCATCTACGACCCGCTCGCGGCCCGAGCCGAACCGGTGGCCGCCACCCACGCCTTTGCTGCCGAAGCGGCCCTTGCTGGAGTAACCACGATGACCGAGAGCACTGTTGGTGCACTTCGCCCGGTGACAGGAGGCGGCTGGGAGGTCGAAACCTTGGGGCCCCAGGCAGGAACCTTCGGGGCAGATGTCGTGATCGTCGCTGCCGGACCATGGTGTGCGGAGATTGGGGCGATGGTCGACATCGACGTGCCGGTCGTTCCGGTCCGTGGTCAAATGTGGGCCACCGCTCCACAACCGCCACTGCTTCGCCATGCAATTGCAGCCGCAGAGTCATCGCGCTGGTGGGCGCTCGATCAACCCGCTGCTATGCAGCCGCCAAACCTGACCCACATCGGCGATGAGCGCACGACCCGGCATCTCTACGGCCGCCAACGGCCGAACGGCGAGATCGTGTTCGGTGGTGACCGAGTACTGAGCCAGGATCGATCCGTCGATCCGGATGGCATCACCGTGAACCATGGACACGTAGCCGAACTTGTGCCAGAAATTAGTGCGCTTGCACCAATCAGAACCTGGGCCGGACTGATGCCGTTCACCACCGACGGCAGGCCAATTATCGGCCCCGTCGAAGGGTTCGACGGACTCATCTTGGCTGGCGGTTTAGCCTCCGGAGGTTTCGGGCGCGGCCCCATGGCCGGCCAACTCGCCGCCGAATTCGCCATGGATCGAGCACCAAGCTTCGACATGACGCCGGTACTTCCCGATG
>DNHM01000060.1:563-3542 GCA_003485885.1 Acidimicrobiaceae bacterium | reverse complement strand
CGATAACGAACCCGTGCCAGGCACGCGTTCGTTATCCCACCAGCGAATTGGTGCCAGGCACGCGTTCGTTAATGCTAGACCACCTAAGCGTGCCAAGGCTCGGGTGTCGGAACCATCGATGTGGAGCTCGAAAGCAGCGTTTCGGCGAGGGGCGAGCTGAAATGCGGACTAACCGCGGCCGGTGGCGGGGGTACCGGATCCGTCTAGTGCGGCGAGGGCGGCCATGCACGCGAGCTGGTCGTCTTGCAGCAAGCTGCCCCAGATGTCGGCGTTAAGTTCGTTGGTGCGGTTTTCGATGGGTTGGCGCTGCGATGCATCGTCGGCCAAGGCCACGATGCCTTCGACCGTGTAGCCGGCCCCCGCCCATGCTTCGGCATGGCAATCTGATCGGTGCCGGCGGATCGTGGTCAGTAGGCGCCACAGATTGCCGGCCGGAGTTGGATTCGGTGCGCCCAGCGTCGCCCGGGTGACGCCACTCATCGGCGTGCCCGCAGCAACGGCAGCGGCGGCAACTGGAGCCAGCAACGTGAGTAGCTCAGAGACCTGGGCCTCGCTGTTGGACCACATTACTTGGAGCGCAGCCGCTCGGGCATCTAACGCGGCCAACGCCGCCTCGGTGCCTGCTGGTGTGTAGGCGATTATTTCGCCGTCGAAGGTCAGTACGCCGCCCGCAACACACTCCTCGAGCCGAGCCCTAGCTCGCTCCTCCGGGAAGTATCGCAAGGGCACCCGGATCTCGTCCCAGGTCATCGGCCCTCGGCTCAGGAACGAAACGACCAGAGCGGCATCGCCGGGTGAAACATCGAAACCTTCGATAGCTGAAAGCTCGTCGCGGGTCAGCACCCTGCTTGCCGCGAGATGTACCCGATCCACCGGTCGAGCAACGAGCCGGGCGAACGCTGAGTTTGTGGCCATGGGGCGCACCGTAGACCTTCACCGAGGCGAGCGCTACGGCGACTAAACATGACGGTGCCTGGCACCGTCATGTTTAGCGGTCGTGTGAACTCTGGATAGCGAGGTAGCGACGGAAGCGCTGGTCTGGCATGATCTGTGGGTGAGTGAGTGGCAGCAAGCACGAGCCAGCGCGAATCGACTTTTGTCGTTCGACTCGGTGTCCATGGTTTTTCCAGACGGAACACATGCGCTCGACGACGTCAGCTTCGATGTTAACGAGGGCGAGTTCGTCACCATCGTGGGCCCATCGGGTTGCGGGAAGTCGACAATCCTGAAGATTGCGTCCGGCCTGCTGAAACACACCGACGGGTCGTACGACTTGGCCGACGACAATTTGGGCTACGTGTTCCAAGACTCCACCCTGTTGCCGTGGCGTACCGTGCTGAAGAACGTTGAACTGTTCGACGAACTTCGCAAGGGTGACAAATCCGCCCGTCGGGCCAATGCAAAGCGTGTGATCGAAACTGTTGGGCTTGGTGGCTTCGAGAATCACCACCCCAAGCGTCTCTCCGGCGGTATGCGCATGCGCGTGTCCCTCGCTCGGTCGCTCACGTTGAACCCCAAGGTGTTCCTGTTCGACGAACCGTTCGGTGCACTCGACGAGATCACCCGTCAGAACCTGAACGAAGAAGTCGGCCGACTGTTCAAGGAACTGGACTTCGGCGGGCTGTTCATCACCCACTCGATCCCCGAAGCGGTGTTCATGTCGACCAAGGTGCTGGTCATGTCATCACGCCCCGGCCGCATCATCGATTCATTCGACGTGCCGTTCGACTATCCCCGCACCGCTGATCTGCGTTACCACCCCGACTTCGCCAAACTCAGCGGCGATATCTCCAAGGGCCTGGCCGAGGGACACTAATGAAGAGACGACTCGGCATCCTCGCCCCACCGCTCGCGGTGTTTGCTGCCTTCATCTGCGCTTGGTATTTCTACAGCGGCGTGATCCTCGATGAGACTCGGCGCAAGATCACACTGCCGTACTTCCATCAAGTAATCGACCAGTCATTTCTCGATGCAGAGAATCGCGCCGACCTGCTTGGTGCCCTGTGGACGAGCGCATGGATTGCTGGGATCGGCCTCACAATTTCGATCCTGCTTGGATTGACGTTCGCCGTATTGATGAGCCAGGCGAAGTGGATTGAGCGGTCGTTCTATCCCTATGCCGTGCTCATCCAGACGTTGCCGATCTTGGCGTTGGTTCCGATGATCGGACTGCAGTTCGGCTTCGGTATCAAGGCTCGGGTGATCGTTGTTGTGATCGTCTCGCTGTTCCCCATCATCACAAACACACTGTTTGGACTGAAGTCGGCCGACCAGGGCCACCATGACCTGTTTACGCTCCACGGCGCTGGGCGTATCACGCGGTTGTTCAAGTTGCAGTTCCCAAGTGCGCTGCCCGCCATGTTTACCGGCTTTCAAATTTCAGCTGGCCTTGCCGTGATTGGTGAGATCGTAGGTGGGCTGTTCTTCGGCCGAGGTGCTGTCGATCTTGGAAACCGGATCCAGCTTTATGTTGCCCGGCTACGCGCCGCAGAATTGATGGGCGCTATCGCGCTGTCGGCAGCGCTCGGCGTGGCTGTCTTTTGGTTCTTTGGTTATTTGCGGCACCGTTTTACGGCTTCGTGGGCCGAAGCTGAGTAGCAACCAATCCTGACAGTTTTGTTACCTGATTGTTAACACCAGTCACACCGCCAACAACGGTGTAATTCGGCACTGAGGGGCCACTAGGTTATGTTCGTTCTCAGAGGGGCCACGCCCCTCATGATCCTGGAGGGGATTCATGACTACACGACGTAGGCCATGGCTTTTGTTTGTGGCGTTACTTACCGCGTTTGGTCTGCTTGCGGCGGCCTGTGGTGGCAGCGATGCCAGCGACGACACCGCATCTGACACATCAGATGCAGTCGACACATCCGACAGCGATGCCGGCGATGACGGTGACGCAGACGAAGACGCCATGGACGATGACGCAATGGACGGCGATGGTGCCGATCACTCGGGCGACCTCACCGGCCTTGACTC
>DNHM01000060.1:0-548 GCA_003485885.1 Acidimicrobiaceae bacterium | reverse complement strand
GACTGGTTCCCGGAGCCTGAGCATGGTGCGTTGTACAACTTGACGGCGGGTGAGGGTTCGATTGATGGTGAGTCGGGTCGTTTCTCTGGTCCGTTGGCTGCTGATCCTTCGATCACGTTGGAGATTCGTGCTGGTGGACCGTTTGTTGGTTTCCAGCAGACAGTTGCGTTGATGGCGACCGATAGCGACATCTTCCTGGGTTACGTCAACACCGACGAGGCGATCCAGAACTATGAAGATTTCCCGACGACAGCTGTTGTGGCTCCGTTGGAGATCAACCCGCAGATGATTATGTGGGATCCAGACACCTACGACATCAACTCATGGGATGATGTCAAGGGAACTGATGCGGTGATCAATGTGTTTGCTGGTGCGGCGTACACCGAGTGGCTTGTCGGCGCTGGAATTGTTGATGAAGATCAGATTGATCCTTCGTATGACGGTGGCCCGGCTCGGTTCATTGCCGAGGGTGGCGCGATCTTGCAGCAGGGTTTTGCTTCGCAAGAACCGTTTAACTACGAGAACACGTTCACCGACTGGGGCAAACC
>DNHM01000394.1:929-7962 GCA_003485885.1 Acidimicrobiaceae bacterium | reverse complement strand
CAGGCAATGTGGCTACGTTCCTCGCGCCCAGCACTCGGATCGAGGTTCTGACCCGGCTCGGGCGACACATCACCAAAGGCGGCCGAATCGTGATTGGTTTTGGGCTCCACCGCGACTATGAACTCCACGAATTTCGTTCAGATGTCGTTGCGGCCGGTTTGCAGATTCAGCTCGAACTCGACAGCTGGGACGTGCGGCCATTCACCCCAGAATCCGACTTCCTCGTCGCCGTGCTCTCCCACGAAGTCGGCCCTATCAACACATAGACCTAGAATCGTCAGGAGTTCGAGGCGGCTCCTGCTCCCGACAACAATCCAAGAATGCTGGTGCCGCAAACCTCGGTGGTCATGAGCTGTGGTGATAGGTCACTTGGGTCGATGTTTGCGATATCGCCCATCTGGGCATGCAGGCACTCAGCGGTTGTCGCGTCGTCGATGCCAAACGCCTCGCTGATCTGCTCGATCTGTTCGGTGCGCACCCGAGTGAGCTCACATACCCGGAGCAAGTAGTCCTCGAGATTGCGGCTGGATTCAAGATTGGCCTGTTGTACCCCGGTTGGGAGCACGAAGGATGCCGTCGGCTCATATCCCGTCGATGCGTAGGCCTGCCCAATCGCGGCAAACCCCGTGCGCAAGGCGGCAATATCATTGGTAATCACAGCTGGCGCCTGTTCGGCAATTTGCTCGAGCTGAATATCGATATCGGTAAACACCTCAGCATCTGGTGTGGTGATGAACCGCACTGCGCTGTCAGTTACAAATGCATTGGCTGGATTGCAGAACGCTACCGAGGAAGTAATCGGCGTCTCTGTCTGGGCTGGCTCTGTCTGGGCTGGCTCTGTCGATGAGGTTTGGTCAGATGCCGATGAGCAGCTCACCGCAGCAAGCGCTACGAGTAGCGCGAACAAGACCGCTCCGCCACTCTTCATGTGTCGCTGACACCAATGAAGACCAGCTGACTTCCCCGGTCGACTCCATCGACCCATGGGTTGCCGCGACGCAACGTCCACCGCTTGCCGACACGTTGAAGAATCATCTGATGATCGGGCTCTTCATCGAGCCACACGATTCCCTTGGCGCGCACAACATGATCACCGAGATCTGCCATCATTACCTCGATCAGCGGTCGGTCGACCGGCCCGCCATCGTGGGCCCAGTCCCAAGTGGTGAAGATCTCATGGGCATGGATATGGGCCGGCGTCCGCGTGCCAGGCTGATCGGTGACGCCCAAAAGCAACATGGGATCCACCGCCGCGTCCTGCGCTTGGATGACCACGGCATCGGGGCACGTGTTGCACAGCCACTCCTCGGTGGCGGCCAGATGACCGGCATCGACCAAATCGGTCTTGTTCAAGATCACGATGTCACCCGATGCCAGCTGAGCAACAATCGTGTCGCCCACATATTTGTCACGAGATTTCGTGCGAATGGTCTCTGCGTCGACGACAACGATCGTGGCATCGAGTCGGAATCCAGGACTGTGGCCCCATGCAGCGATGGCCGCTGGATCGGCAACCCCGGATGCCTCGATGACGAGACGCTCGGGCGCAGGGTCAAGCTCACGTATCGTTCCGAGGGCGGTGGCAAAACCATCGACCAGCGAACAGCAGATACACCCATTTGATAGCGCCATGGTGTCGCCGTCGGTTGAATCAATCAGGGCTTCGTCGATATTGATGTCACCGAAATCGTTGACCAACACCGCGATGCGTGCGTCGGCGTTCGCCAGGATGTGATTGAGCAACGTCGTTTTGCCAGCACCCAGATAACCGCCGAGCACCGTTACTGAGATATCAGCCATGCAAACAGTCTGCCCCTGTTTCTTCTTTGATCGTTCGCGCCAAGTTATTCGACAGCAGCGAAGTGGCCGGGCGCAACTTCGACAAGCTGGACCCGTTCCGGTGCTTCGCCCGGCCCCCAACGAGGGCTCGGGATCTCGTCGGTCAGCAGTGGCCGGCGCTGACGCAGACGCGGATCGGCGATCGGCACGGCAGACAACAATCGTTTGGTGTACGAGTGCTTCGGGTTTTCAAAGATGTCGGCCCGCGACCCAAGTTCGACGATCTGTCCGAGATACATCACGGCAACTCGGTGGCTGATACGTTCGACGACCGCAAGGTCGTGGCTGATGAACAGATAACTCAGGTTCATCTCATCTTGCAGATCCATCATCAGGTTCACGACCTGCGCCTGGATCGACACGTCAAGAGCCGATACCGCCTCGTCGGCAATGACCAGCTTTGGCTCGAGCGCCAGCGCACGCGCAATACAGATGCGTTGCCGTTGCCCGCCCGAGAACTGGTGAGGAAACTGGTCGGTGTGTTCCGGCTCGAGCCCAACCTTCCGGAAGAGTTCCTTCACCTGTTCGTCGATCTCGGTTGCTGCACCGACACTATGCACCTTGAGTGGTTCGGCAACGGCCCGACCGACGGTCCGCCGCGGATCCAGGCTGGCGAACGGATCTTGAAAGATGATCTGCATCTTGGTGCGATGGGGACGTAGTGCTCGAGGCCCCAGGTTGGTGATGTCTCGGCCATCGAGATTGATCGAGCCACTGGTCGGATCGAGGAGCCGAATAATGAGATGCGCAAGTGTGGATTTTCCACAACCACTCTCGCCAACAACAGCGAGTGTCTCGCCCCTGCCGACAGCCAGCGATACATGCTCAACGGCGTGCACCTTGGAACCGCCGCCAACGGGAAACTCTTTGGATAGATCGGTGACCTCGACCAGAGGTTGGCTGTCGTTCACTGGAAGTCGACGAGGTCGAAGCGGGCTGGTTTGGTCGTGCCGGCCATGGATCCAAGCTTTGGCACCGACGCCAGCAACGCTTGGGTATAGGGCTCTTGCGGCCTTTCGAAAATATCGAACACCGAACCCGACTCGACAAGTTTTGAGCGATTCATCACGACGACATCGTCGGCGACTTCGGCAACGACACCCATGTCGTGGGTGATGATCATGACCGCAGCGTCGGTTTCGTCTTGTAGTTGACGCATCAGGCCCAAGATCTGGGCCTGGATGGTCACATCGAGTGCGGTAGTTGGTTCGTCGGCAATCAACACTGTTGGATCACAAGACAACGCCATCGCGATCATGACCCGCTGGCGCATACCACCAGACATCTGGTGCGGATACTCCTTGAGCCGCCGGGCTGCTTCGGGGATCCGGACCCGATCGAACATTTCGAGCGCCCGCTCGTTGGCCGCCTTGCGATGAAGGCCCTGATGCAACATGACAGCCTCGGCTACCTGGTTACCAACCGTGTACACGGGGTTCAGGCTGGTGAGCGGCTCTTGAAAGATCATCGAGATCTCGTTGCCGCGAATATCGCGTAGCACCGCCTCGGGTTGGGTAACCAAGTCGATCACCGAGCCGTCAGGAGTGCGAAACAGCAACTCACCATCGGCGATTTTGGCCCGCGTTCCCAGCGTGACCAGCCGCATGATGGACAGCGCGGTCACCGATTTTCCCGACCCGGACTCACCAACGATGGCCAGGGTCTGGCCCTCGTGAAGATCGAAGGAGAGTCCGTCGACGGCAACAAAGTCGTCGAACGTCACAGTAAGGCCACGAACGGAAAGTAGTGGTTTGGTCTCTGTCATGTCAGCGTCCCCTCAGCTTGGGGTTATACGCATCTTGAAGACCATCGCCAACAAGCGACAGGCCGAGAACCGTTAGGAAGATTGCCATGCCAGGGAACGTGACCGCCCACCAGTTGGTGGTGAAGAACTCACGAGCGCGCCCGATAGCGAACCCCCAACTCAGGCTGCCCGGATCCCCAAGACCAAGGAAGGCTAGGCCTGCTTCGATCACAATCGCTGCGCCCATAATCAGGGTCGCTGACACAATCAACGTTGGCAGTGCGTTCGGCAAGATGACCCGCGTGATGATACGCAGGTCACTGGCACCAATGGCTCGGGCAGCCTTTACGTACTCGAGGTTTTTGATACGTAAGAATTCGGCCCGGGTGAGTCGCATGAGTTGTGGCCAACTAATCGATCCAATCGCAAACGTGATGGTCCAATAGGACGGCTCAAACAATGCCACCACCACGATCGCAAACAACAACCCAGGAAGCACTTGGAAGAATTCGGTGATCCTCATGAGGAGGCTGTCGACCCAGCCGCCGTAGTACCCAGCAAGGGCTCCCAGCGACAATCCGACAAAGATGATCATCGCCGAAGCACCGGCAGCGATCTTCAGCGTCGCAGCTCCGCCGTAGATCACGATCGTCCAGATATCTCGCCCCAGATTGTCGGTGCCCATAAGTCCTCCACCTTCGCTACCGGGACTTACGTGGGGTCCGCCAACACGGGCACCCGGATCGCGGTCAAAGAAGAGCGGCACGATGAAACTCAGTATCAACATGCTGGTAAGCAGAAATACCCCGAAGATCGCGGCCTTGTTGCGCACGAACATCCGCAACGCCTCGCGGCCAGGAGCCGCACCGATACCACTCACTCCGGCAGGCAGGTCGGGCGAGACTGGCTGAAGAGATTCAGGCATTGACGCCACCCGTCACCCGAATTCGCGGATCAATCAATCGGTACGTGAGATCGGTCAGCAGGTTGGCGACGATCACCACAACCGACGCCAACAACAACACGCCGAGCAGCACCGGCGCATCTCGACGCAACAGAGCATCGAACGCCAGCCGCCCGATGCCAGGCCACGCGAAGACTGTCTCGACCAGGATTGCCCCTGAGAGTGCCGTGCCGAACTGCAAGCCCAGAATCGTCACCACCGGGATGAGCCCATTGCGTAGGCCATGTTTAAAGACGACCGACCGTTCACTGAGACCCTTGGCTCGGGCTGTACGCACATAGTCCGACTCGAGGACCTCGAGCATCGAGGCCCGCGACAACCGGCTGTATTGAGCCAAAAAGATAAACCCCAACGTGAGCGCCGGCAAGATCAGATGCTGGCCAAGGTCAAGCAACGACTCGAACCAATTCCCTTCGAAACCCAAATCATGATTGCCCGACACCGGGAAGAAATCGACCTTGACTGCCACGAATATCAGCAGGAGCAGCCCTGACCAGAATGCAGGCATAGCAAACCCGACCAACGCCAGCACCGTGATCAACTGGCTCAATAGGCTCGTGGGCTTTCGGGCCGCGATCGTGCCGATCGACACTCCGACGACGAACGCAAACGCAAGTGCACTGAACGCCAGCAGGGCCGTTGCGCCAAGACGGTCAAAGATCAGTGACGTGACCGATTGTCCATCCCAGATCGACTCGCCCAAGTCTCCCTGCACCACGTCGCCGACATAGTTACCCAGCTGAACAACGAATGGATCATCAAGTCCGTACCGAGCGCGGATCTCTGCCAGCTCTTCAGGACTCGACGCCGACTGGTCGCCGGCAATCACATCGGCCGCGTCACCAGGAGCGACGTGGATAAGCGTGAAATTGAGGACGATGACGGCCAGGATCAGACCCAAAGCCTGGGCGATCCTGGCCACTATCGCTCTCACGTTTGGTTACTCGCCATCGAGCCAGACTTCGTGCCACGGGCTCATGAAGCCCCAGATACCCGTAGGTGGGTTCTGCACTCGTGGCTTGCGGATCTGGTACCAGTCAGGCTTACCGAGATAGACGATCGGGGCATCCTGGTTGATGAGTTCCGATGCTTCGAAGTACGCCGCTTGGCGGGCATCGTTGTCGAAGGTCGCCGCTGCGGTGTCGAGTAGCGCATCGACCTCTTCATTGCAGTACCAAGCGTTGTTCGACCAGATCACACCAGGAGGTTCGATTCGGTTTTCGCAGTCATAACTGCGATGTACACCGATCACTGGGTCGCCCCAGTTCCATACCTGGGTATAGGTGATGTCATAGGTACCACCAGCCACCGCGGCTGCCCATGTTGGGAAGTCGGGTACCTGGCGGATGTTCACGGTTACACCAATAGCGGAGAGGTCCTGCTGGATAAATTCAGCAGTCGGCAACATGGCAGCAGTAGCGGGCATGTCGAGCTCGAAACCGTCTCCCAAACCAACCGACTCAAGCAAGGCTGTGGCCTCGTCGGGGGCGAGGCGGTCATAGTTGGTTGCGTCGGCATTGTAGAACGGGCTCGCGTTCTGGATACCGGTGACGTTGGCCGAGCTACGACCGAGCTGCACGATGTCGCGCCAGCCCTGTTGGTCAATGGCCAGCGAGATTGCCTGGCGAGCCTCAACGGTAGACAATACGTCGCTACGGGTGTTCAGGAAGAGCCAATCGATCTGACCAATCGCTTCGTGGCCCTTGGCCTCGACGACGAATCGATCGTCTTCTTCGAACTGCTGGGTTGCCGCCGCATTTGGCGACGTGATCATGTCGTAGTCGCCGTTCTCAAGCCCAAGGATGGCAGTGTTCGGATCAGGCACGATATCGATGATGATTTCATCGAGCAACGGATAGCCCTCGAGGAAGAAGTCATCAAACTTCTCGAGCCGGATGACTTCAGACGGGTCGTACTCGACTACCCGGAACGGTCCAGAACCAATAAAGTCATCGCCGCTATTGCGGGGATGTTCCTTCATGTCTTGACCATCATCGAAGATGTGTTTCGGGATGATCGGCAGCAGTCCAGGTGACATAGCCATCAGGATCGCGGGGTGTGGCTCGCTCAGCGAGATAACGGCGACCAAAGGATCCGAAGAGTCAACACTGACCACCGGCGCGAACATGGCCTTGAATGGGTGATTGGCCTGTGATGTCAGAATGCTAAACGCGACGTCTTCAGACGTGATGGGCACACCATCGTGAAACAAGGCGTTGTCACGTAAGTTCAGTGTCACGGTCAAGCCATCGTCGGAAACGTCCCAACTCTCAGCGAGGTACGGCTGTGGCTGATAGTTCTCGTCGAACAGCAGCGGGCTGGCGTTGACCTGGGTGCCGGGCACCGCGGTCGCATAACCGGACTGCACGGTGCCGTTCAGGTGACGGAGAGCGCTGACGAATGCAAAGGTGAGCGTGCCGCCGGCACGTTCGTCTTCGTCGGTCATCGCTTCATCGTCGGCTGGTGCTTCGTCTTCGGCGTCATCG
>DNHM01000394.1:0-820 GCA_003485885.1 Acidimicrobiaceae bacterium | reverse complement strand
CGCCGCGACGCCGTCGTCGTCATCACTACCTCCGCAGGCGGCTGCGAGCAGCGCAAAGGCAAGAAGTAAGGCGAGCAGCTTCTGCAAGGATTGCATTCGTTTCATTCGGGATCCCCTCCCACGTTTGGTTCACCCCGACTCGAGCCGAAGTTCAGCGCTGAACCTAGTACAGAGTGACTCGCTCGCGCTTAACTACCTGTTAACCCATGGAGCCGCCGGCGCGGTGAACCACGCCACCGAGCACCGTGCCCCAGACGCCGATGTTCTTGAGTTCCATTGGGTCGACCTCGAGTGGATCTGCATCAAGGATCGCCATGTCGGCACGTTTGCCGGTCTCGAGGCTGCCGATGTCATGGTCGAGCTTGATCTGATACGCAGCACCCAATGTGATCGCGTGCAGTGCGTCTTCGACCGACAGGTTCTCGGTCTCGCCCAGCTTCTCGCCCGTCGCCGTTCTGCGGTTCACCGCACACCACATGGTGTGGAGATGCCCCAGTGGAGTTACCGGTGAGTCCGAATGAATGGTGAACGGCACACCCTCGCGAAGCGCCGTCGCGGTTGCGTCCATCCCTCGGGCACGCTCGGGACCCACCGTGAAGTCGCGATGTTGGTCACCCCAGTAGAACAGGTGGTTGCTGAAGATATTGGCGCACATGCCTAGAGCCTTCATTCGCCGGTATTGGGCGCGGGTGGTCAACTGGCAATGAGTAACCGTGTGGCGGTGATCCCAGCGCGGGTAACGCTCGAGCACAGTCTCGACCGCGTCGATGAACGCCTCGGTCGCCTCGTCGCCGTTGCAGTGGCAGTGCACCGTAAGACC
>DNHM01000525.1 GCA_003485885.1 Acidimicrobiaceae bacterium | reverse complement strand
CCCCCACCCCGGATCTCTTCGAGGCCCAGGTGCTCCGCGCCGCACGGCGACTACCTGACATGCGCATTCCGCTGGCCCCCGTCGGCCTGGCGGACCTCTACGACGCCAGCGACGATTGGGCACCGTTGTACGACAAAAGCAGCCTGAGCGGCTTCTTCATGGCCTGCGGCACCAGCGGCAATCAGTTCAAGAACGCACCGGTGGTCGGCTACTTTCTCCGGGCATTGGTCGATGCGCATGATGCCGGCCAGGATCATGACGAGGATCCCGTGCATGTAACTGGGGAGCTCACCGGTCGTGAGATAAACCTGGCGGCCTTCTCCCGGCTCCGAGAGATGACGAACACCACCAACTCTGTCCTGGGTTAAAGATGAGGCCGGCTGTGGGTTCGTGGTCGTAAGCGGCATGGTCTTTGGGAGCAGCCTCTTCCGATGCACGACAACCCCATCAAAGTCGGCTGCCCCGTTTGCGTTGCCCGACCTGTGGCCAGAGCGGCGTGATGAGGCCCGTGCGCAGGTCGGCGTACTTGTCTACCAGGGTGTCACGACTGCCGAGATCGACGATCCGGTGCGAAAACTGGCCGATGGTATCGAGGCTGATGTGGTACACATCGGAGCGGCCGCTGAACCAGTTGTAGGTGTTGAACCCGTTCGCACCGTGCACGTGACACTCACGACGTCTGATCACGCCGCGCTGCGAAACGACGTGCTGGTCATTCCTGGAGGTTTGGGCTGGGAGCGGCTCGTGGACGACATCGCGTTGATGTCCTGGGTTGCAGATGCATCGAAGGCAGCGGGCGGGGTGTTGGCTATCTCAACAGGCAGCCTGATCCTTGCGTCGGCTGGTCGGTTAGTCGGCCATGCCGCAACTGGCCACTGGCTTGCTCGTGATGTGCTGGCAGCACTCGGCGCTCAGGTCCACACCGGTCGTACCGCACAGAGTGAAGATCACCGGACGGTCACTGCCGCAGGCGCCCAGTCGGCCATCGAGGCTGCAGCCGAATTAGCCGAACGAGTTCGGTGGGGTCCTGCCTAAGGCTGGTTTGTATCGTCACCGGGTTCATCAAGCGCCGTGAGGTCGGCAGGTACATCGACCGCGTGTTCACGCAGTATCTCGAGGGGCACGATCTGGGTTGCGAGTTCGTGCGTGCTGGCAAGCACGACCGGGGCAGCGGCGCCGTCCATATGGGCCCGAAGCCAGTTGGCTGCGGTCACGCACCATCGATCGCCAGGATTCAGACCCGGGAATCCGTACTGGGGTGCAGGCGTGCCTAGTGTGTTCCCGATGCTGGCCTGGTGATCCAGGAACTCACGGCTGACCACGGCACAGATCGTGTGGCTCCCAACGTCGCCGGGATCGGTGTTACAGCAGCCATCGCGGTGCCAACCGGTCATCGGTTCGGTGCCGCACGGTTCAAGTGGGTCACCGAGCACGTTGCGGGCTTCAGGAGCGTTCATAGTCTGAGTATCGCGCTAGTTGCTCGTTTGGAACGTGATGTAGTGCTACCCGTGTGTCCGGTGAGCTGGCCAGATTGGCTAGCTCAGCCCAGCTTTGTTGCGTAACCAACGCCATTGCAGTGCTCTGCGTACCACCAGAAATACGTACACGACGCCTACCGCAACAACCGGCCAACCGATCAAGGCGATCCAGGTCGCAAGGAAAACGCCGAGCGCGATGATGGCGAGGCCCACGGTTGCATCAGCTAGAAGCACGGCTTTCCAGTTGGGCGCAAAAGTTGCGGTGCGAGCGTGACGGAGCATGGGCCCAACGTCGAGTGCCTCGAGGTCGATGGGTTCGGTTCGTTCGTCACCGTTCATGACGGATGAAGCGCTTGGAAGTCGATACGCCAAAGATAGCGAATCACTGAGCGCTGAATGGACCTAGGTCCCTTGTTCTTCTTTCGGGTTGTCCTCACGGTTGGTTCACATTGACGAGCCCAGCGCGCGCTCGGAAGGAAAACACGATGACACAAACTTCAGGGACCCTTCGCTCAGGAACTGAGAGCACAGGGCTTGTTCGAACACCGCAGATGTACAACCTGGAGATCTCGGAAGCGGCAGCTCCGTTGCTGGCAGCGGTGATCGAGTTCATGCGAGATGAGATCGAGCCGGTAACCGATGAGTACCACCGATTGGGTGAGGGCCGCGCTGATCGCTGGAGTTATGGCGAAGGCCAGCTTGAGCTGCTCGACGGCCTCAAGGCCAAAGCGAAGGAGCAAGGGCTGTGGAACTTCTTCCTGCCCGATGCCGAGACGGGTGAGGGGCTGTCGAACTTGGACTATGCCTACATCGCATTCGAACTGGGCAAGAATCCGGTCGCTTCGGAATGCCTGAACTGTTCGGCACCAGACACCGGAAATATGGAAGTTCTGGAGCGGGTCGGCACACCTGAACAAAAGGCGCGCTGGCTCACGCCGCTGTTGGCTGGCGAGATCCGGTCATGCTTTGGTATGACCGAACCAGCGGTTGCTTCTTCGGACGCAAAGAACATTGCGACCCAAGCGGTGCGCGACGGCGATGAATGGGTCATCAAC
>DNHM01000291.1 GCA_003485885.1 Acidimicrobiaceae bacterium | reverse complement strand
GTCTTCGAACGGGCGTGGGTGGTTGTTGGCACCGCGCCTGAAGTCGCCGAAACCGGCAAACTCCTGGTTCGAAACGTCGGGACGCGTTCCATCATCATCACCCGAGACGACGGTGGCGAGCTCCACGGATTCTTCAACTCGTGTCGCCACCGAGGCACCGAGTTGGCCGAAGCCGATTGCGAGATCGCTGGCACCATCAGATGCCCGTATCACCGATGGGGCTACGCCCTAGACGGCCAACTGATTTCAACGCCCAGGTTCGACGAGGTCCCTCGGACCGACTTCGACAAGAAAGACTATGGCCTCGCCGAAGTCCGAGTAGCCACCTGGGGCGTCTTGTTGTTCGCCTGCCTCGACCCTGAGACACCTGCCCTCGATGTCTGGCTAGGCGACTTGGACGAACGTCTCGCTGGGTACAACCTCGATGACTGGGTCGTCCAAGAGACCAGAGACATCGACATCAACGCCAACTGGAAGCTGATCAGCGAGAACTTCCAGGAGTACTACCACCTGACCTGGGTTCACCCAGAACTCTCCAAGGTGTCTCGCGTGCAGGACCACTATCGCTACCAAGGCAACGGCATGTACTGCGGTCAGACCACGACCCCTGTTTCAGGTGGTGACCGCAATGACTGGCTGGTGCTTCCGCCAGCCGACGGACTGGACGAGTCCGATGCAACCTCGGGCCGGTTTGTGGCCCTGTTTCCCAACGTGCTGCTTTCTGTGCTTCCGAACCATGTCTTCGTCATGCAACTCAACCCAGTTGCGCCTGGCTTGACCAAAGAACACTGCACGTTCTTGTTGCCACCAAATGCGGGAACCGTCGACGACGGGGCCTTCGAAGCAACTCGTTCCTTCTGGTTCGAGGTAAACGACGAAGACATCGACATTGTGCAACGAGGCCAACGGGGCCTGACCAGGGGTGCTATTCCTCCCGGGCCCCTCGCCCCAAGGTTTGAAGAACCACTTCACCGATTCCACAACATGTTGGCTGACTGCATGACCGCAGACTCGTTAGCCACTGGTCTCACCATCCCGGCCGGAGACAAGCCTGGCAACGATGCCCAACTCGGATCCGGCACGAACCCAACCCCTCCTGCCATCGAAACTGCGAGCACCTGACCGGCTGGTCGCTTCCCGTCGCCGGGCCAGGTGGCCGCAACGACGATCCGGCATTGTGCACGGAGGGTCTGACCCCCGATGACGAGGAGTCTTCGCCATCACGCGTATCCGTGTGCACCTACTTTGGTGACGGCGGATCTACCGGCACAGTGGTGGCATCGGTGAGTTGGGAATCGGTCACCACTGCTGCAAGGACATGTACGACACCAGCGAGATGTGGGCTGGGGATGGGCAGGAGTCGTACCCATCTGGGCGCCAATCCTGCGACACCAAGCTCGAAGTCACAAGGCTGTCCGGTCTCGAAAACGGTGGCGAGGCCACCAAGGATCTCGTCGGCTCGCTCGCTCTGGGCCAACAGGTCCTCGAAGACATCGGCGCCACCTGCACCGTCGGCGCTCAGTTCGGACCACGCTCCTTGGACGAACGTTGTGCGACCGTCGATATCGATCTCCAACATGGGCGTGGTGCGATCACCAATGCTCTCGCGTACGGCATCGCGCAACTCAGGAATCGTGTCGGCCGGCATCATCGCGACGTAGGCCATATGTGCGTCGGAATCGTCGTGGGGCAAGTCCTCATCGACGCCAGCAGGCGTAGCTGGCAGCGACGTTGCGGTGGTAGCAGCCGGTAGGACGGGTGCAGCTACAACTGGCGCTGCCGTTGTGTGCTCCCCACTGTCAACGGCTTCGGCTGGTGATACGGCCGGTGCAACACTCGAGATGGTTGGTTCAAAGTGAGCTGCAGCGGAACCACCAGATCCAGGCCGACCACTGGTCTCAGCTTCTGGTTCGGTTATCGCGCTCAGAGTCAGAGTCACGCCACCATCGACTACCTGGTCGATGGCCACGACCAGTGAGATCCATCGATCGTCAGCGGCAAAGAGTCGGGTTCTCACCGGCTGGTTCGCTGTCGGCCACCAGATGGCGCTCCCTGGCTCGCAGCGAGCGAGCATGCCCCTAACGACTGCCGTTTGAAGCGGGTGCACCAAGTCCAGCAAGTTGATACCAGCCAGTGCTTCGACAGGCTGCCCGATCAGCTCAAGAAACTGTGGCGAGACAGCCTGAAACCAGCCGTGGGTATTCGTCGTGATCGTGGCGAGAACCGCTCCTTGGTTCTCGTTCGTTGCCTCATCCATAGTGAAAGCGAACACTACTGGTCCTCGTTCGACCGACGGCGCAGGTCAGCGAGTTGGGCCCTATGGCTTCCACTCGGCGTAGTAGTTAGGAGCACCCATTTCCTTGACGTCGGTGTTCCAATCGCTCTCGTAGGGCCAGTCGGCTTCTTGGCCTTCAAGCGGCCCCTGCCAGAAACGAGCGAGTGGGCCTTCGACGCTTGGCTCCAGCGACCAGGCTTGGCGGCGGTAGGCAAAATTGTCGGGCACCAGCTCGTGCGCCTGGCGGAAGTGGCCGATCGCGGCCTCGTGTGCACCCGCGAGCTCGAAATGGGTCGCGAGTTCGAAGTGGGCGACACCCCGAGCGGTGTCTTCGTTTCGAGTGCCAGAACGGTCAATGACCTGGTCCGGGGCGAGTGCGAACTCACTGTCGGCGCCGTTCGCGATCCAGTCACGCATGGCCGCCTCGTAGGTCGGCGCGTCGTAGGTGATCTGTGATGCATGGGCCATCATCTCGACGACTCTGGCAGGCGGATCTTCCATCGCTCGTTGGTTCGGAGTGCGTTCTACACCCACCGACGGCGGGGCCGGCGATGTTTCAGCCGGGCGCACGATCATGCCGTCTTCGTCGATCCACACAGCGTTCGGAATGTTGACAACACCGAACAACTCGGCGACTCGATGGTGCTCGTCGATCAGCGATGGGTGTTGCGGATCTGCTGCTTCTATGAATGAACGGCAAGCTTCAGGGCCTGCCGTGTCGATACCAACGGTGACAACCTCGACGCCTTGGGCCTTGACGTCTTCGCGAAATGCCTGCCACACGGGCAGGTCAGCAGAACAACCTCAATACGGCGACCAGGCGACGAGAACGACCTTCTTGCCTCGAAGCGACGCCAACTCGAACGTCTCACCATCGAGCGTGGGAAGCGTGAGGTTTGGCGCTTCGACGGTCGCCAGCACCCGGGAACCCATCGATTCAGGACCCAACGCCCACACGCCGTGTGCTTCGTCATGTACCAACGGCATGTTCAATTGCGGCGCCAGCGTTGCCAGGTTGATGGTGCCGCCCTGGGGATTTTCGGCCAGCGGCACACAAATATCTCCCTTGCAGGCACCTTCGGGTTTCAGCTGCCAACCTGTCCGGGTCTCGAAGTCGGCCCGGCTGACGGTAAGCGTCTCGGTGATCATCCCGTGACCCTAGTGGGGCCGTTCGCAGGCCCAGTGTCTGAGCTAACTGCCGGTGGCGAAACTACCGATTGCTCCGACGCCGGGTTCTGAGCCGAAGCTCAGAAAAGTGCGCTCCTTCAGCAGCGAAGCCGAGTCGCTGAGAATCACTGTGGCGCCTATGTGGTCACCGAAGCGGGATCACAGTTTGCGCCGCACACGATCACCGCGACCGTCTCGTTAGCTGCCGGAACATACACGCCGCTCCACAACGCGGCCGCTGCTGTCGCTCCACCCGGCTCAACAACGAGTTGCATCGATGACCAGAACCGGCGTTGTGCGTCGCGGATGGCATCGTCGGCAACGGTGATAGACAAAGCGTTGGCATGACGAAGCGCGTCCCAGTTGGTCTCGCCAATCCGGCGCGCTCCAAGTGAGTCGGCAGCAACACCGGCGACAGTCACGTCGACTGGTTCACCGGCCTGCATCGCGGCTGAAAAACAACACGACGTTTCGGGCTCGACCACAACGACCTTGGTCCCGGAGCCGTCGAACCATGCGGCAATCCCCGACGACAGTCCCCCGCCGCCAAGCGACACCAGCACCGTGTCAACGTCGGGAAGATCTTCTTCGATTTCGAGCCCGATGGTGCCAGCACCTGCGATGGTGCCGTCGTGGTCATAGGCATGGATATCGAGCGCACCGGTTTCGAGTTGCCGAGTCCGACAAGCAGCTAGGGCATCGTCGTACAGAGCACCAGTCACATGGACCGTGGCTCCGAGTTTGCGAATCTTGTCGACCTTTGCTGGCGGTGAAACTTCGGGAACGAAGATCTCACCCGGCACACCAAGTCGCTGAGCAACCCACGCCACCGCAAGTCCATGATTGCCTCCCGATGCTGCGATGAGCCCGCT
>DNHM01000009.1 GCA_003485885.1 Acidimicrobiaceae bacterium | reverse complement strand
GGTGAGTACATCGGTGAGATACCGATAGAGCTCTGGCCGCTGGTCCGGATCGGGGCTTTCCGTCTTGACTGCCACTCGATGGGTGAGCTCCCGCAGGAAATCGCCGTTGTCGAAATAGGTTTGACTTCGTGCAAGTGCGGCGGTGCGGCTCATGAGTGCAGTGCTTCCATGCCCACCAGACTAGGAGAGTCGTGCCACCCGGCGCTGTTCTCGCTCAGCCCAAACAATCGACGCGATAGCACCGATTGCGAAGAGCACGATGGCGACGGCGAACGGTGTGGTGGTATTCGTTACCTGGCTGTCGACTACGGCGCCAAGCAAGGCGCCGCCAGCGATACGGCCAGCCCCAGTCAGTGACGATGCGGTACCGGCAAGGTCACCCATTGGCTCGAGGGCAGCGGTGTTCAAGTTGGGCATAAGAAACATGAACATGGCGAGCATCACCCCAAGCATGGGCATGAATATCCAGAAGTTTGGGGTGCCATCGGCGGTCACGCTGATTGCCACAAGGGCCACGGACATGACAAGGACCGCACCCGACATCACATGAATCAGTCGCTTCATGCCAAAGATACCGACGACCTGCCCATTGATCACGGCCCCCACAGCAAACAGAATGGCGATCGCGCCAAAGATGAGAGGGAACTGGTCTGGTCGCCCAAAGATCTCGCCGATCAAACGTTCACTGCTACCGAGATAGGCGCTGAATACGCCCTGCAAAAACAATGTGGCGAACGTGTAACCCGAAGTAATGGGATTGCGGAGCACGGTGCCGAAACCGGCAGTGATTGAACGGAATTCAAGCGGGCGCCGATTGGCTTCAGTCAAGGTTTCAGGAAGACGCATGCTCCATACGACGATGATTCCCGCGCAGATCACACAGAACCAGAAGATGGAGCGCCACGAGAACACAATGATCAGGCCGGCGCCTATCGAGGGAGCAAAGACCGGCGCCATCACGAAGACCGCCATGATCTGCGACATGGCCTTGGCCATGCGGGTTCCTTCGAAGCTGTCGCGGATGATTGCGGTGGCGACAACACGCGAACCGGCCGCACCAACGCCCCAGATGAACCGAAACGCCAGTAGCCAGTTCAAGCTGGGTGAAAGTGCCGACCCAACGGCTCCCGCTACATAGATGGCTGTGCCGGCATAGAGGATGGGCTTGCGGCCAAAACGATCTGCCAGTGGTCCCCAGACGAGTTGTGCAATTGCCAGGCCGAGAAAAAAGACGGTGATGACTTGAGAGATCTGTGTTGAATCAGCCGCCAGACCAAACGTTTCACGGATGTCATCGAACGCCGGAAGCACCATGTCGATGGCAATCGCCATCAGCGCCATAATCGCTGAGATCATGACGAGGAGCTCTCGAGGGCCAAGTCCGTTGGCCGAGCTCGTTTGCTCGCCGGGGACCTCGCTGGTTTCCCGTGCGATTATCACTCGGCGCACGTTACTGGCAGTGCAGGAACGTCACCGCAGGCGGTCACAAGTCACAAACTTACGTTGTAGTTCAGGTGGTGAGGTCCCGGAGCCTCTTTTTGTCAATCGAATGGTCCCAGTCGGCGAGGATGGCCCGAATCGCAGCGATCAGAGCGAGGGGTTGATCGAGAGGAATATGGTGATACGCCTGCGGGATCTCGACCATAGGGGCGTTCCGGCCCGTCAGCTTCTCCATATGGTCCTGTACCTCAGGGGTGACCAGATCGCTGAGCTGGCCGTGCATTAGCGCAAGCCGGCAGGTAGCACGCTCAAGGTAGTTATTGGTCTGATACCGCTCCCGGGCGAATACCCGAGGATCGAACTTCCACGTCCAGCCGTCGATGGTTTCTTTGAGCGAGTGGCGCCCTATGTGGTCGACGATGAAATCGTTCTCGCACGGCTGAGGGGGCATCAAATGGAAGTGATCGAGCGCTGTTTCTAGGTCGGGGTAGGTCTTAGGGTTCTTGAACATGCGCCCTCGTTCGCCCTCTTCAGACTCTGGATCGGGTGCACGAACCGGCGCATCGACGATGATCGCCCCCGCCAAGTCGTGACCGAAGCGGGCAGCGATAGCGATAGCGACGTGTCCGCCCATGGAGTGGCCGACAACGATCGGTCGGCCCGGGGCGCGTGCGTCGGCCGCAACCGCCATTACTTCGTCGGCCCATTGTTCCATGGTGTAGTTGTCTCGGCGGCCGCTATCGCCGTGGCCGGAAAGGTCGGGGGCGATCACGAAGTATCGCTGCGTGAACTGGGGAGCGATGAACGACCACCAGTGGGCGTGGGCAGCGCCTCCATGGAGTAACAGGAGGCACGGCAGGTTCGGGTCACCCCAGGTCAGGTAATTGACTGCGCAGCCGTCGACTTCGACAGATCGAGTTGTCGGCTTATGTGCGATTGCGCCGGTGAACCAGCTAGGAGGGCGAGCCATGCCTTCAATCTAGCGAGCCGTTCCTCGGTGTTTTGCACCGGAGAGGGGCGGTTGTCGACATTGCAACGCTGGCTGCGATCAGCATCCTGGTGGCTACCGAAAAGGTCACCGACGGTCTGAGCGCTGATTAGTTGGCTTCCTCCCCATTGTTGACAGGCTCTCCCCATCGTTTACGGGCTGACTTTCGGCGCGGTGCTCTCAGGGCCACCCTGCTCGGCATCGGTCGAGAACTGAGCTGGCGCGCTGTTGTTCGGCTGGGGTAGTACTCTCGCGTTCGATGTGTGGCCGCTTCGTCTCCGCTTCCTCTCCAGGGGACATCGCTGACTATTTCGGTGCCACAACGATG
>DNHM01000094.1 GCA_003485885.1 Acidimicrobiaceae bacterium | reverse complement strand
CATCCATGTTGCTGGCCGGCGGTGTCGGCGACGGCAACCGACTCATTGGCCGCCGCACGCTCGAATACATGGCGAGTAATCACTTGCCCGGAGGCCGACTCCTGAACGAACTCGGCCAGTCTGTGTTCGCTGAAGTTGCCATGGACGGCATGGGCTTCGGACTGGGTTTCTCGGTTGTCGAGGATCCTGCAGCGAACGGCAGCTTGTGCTCGGTAGGTGAATTCGCGTGGGGTGGTGCAGCAAGCACTGCGTTCTGGGTCGATCCCGTCGAAGAGATCACCGCGGTATTCATGACTCAGCTGTTGCCGTCGAGCTACTACCCGCTCCGGCGCCAACTTCGGGCCGCCGTGTATCAGGCATTGCTCTAGTGGTCGGGCCTAACAGCCAGCCCAGCGGTTGGCTCAGCATGCACTCTCAGCGTTGCGGTGCAGAATTGCGTGCGTCGCCTCGATCGAGGCATAACCGAGACCGTCCTCGTTCACGTCGACGACAATCGCTGTGCCGTCGATGATCAGATTGAAATCATCGTGTGACGCGGGCGGCCACAACAGGGCTACCAATGGCTGCGCCTCGATGTTGCGCATTGTCTTTCGACCAGCCGGAGCGCGCAGGGTCACACCGTCGAGCTCTAACCTGACCTGCGTGGTATGGGGCCGACCATCCGGCCCCGTCGTCACCAGATACCCGGCGCCACGCGACGTCACGTGTTCGGCTAGATCTGCGAGTTCTACCTTGATGCTCATAGACCGAGCCTAGGACCTTGTTCCATCGGCCGCCGAGCGGCGAGACGTGCACCAAGTGGCCCAGCGGCCGTGTGGCCGTGTGGACAGGCAAGCGCGCCGGCCCCAACTTTCGTTGCCTCCTCGTACACCTCGCATCCAGATCAGAGTGGCGGTTCGGGGCGAGAACCTGGTTCGGCCGCTACCACCGGCGGCTCGGGAGCCACATCGCTCAGCCGCCATGCGAGATACGCATGGAAGTCGCCAAGGGCTCGCTCCAGTTCTAGAAGGGGGCCAGGACGCCAACGGGCCGAAACGTTTCGCTGCACCTGCTCACAGATCGCACGGTCCTCGTCGATGAAGGAAGCGTCCCAGCCCGGCAGGCTCACAACCGTGCCGGCGTCGGACTCTTCGCCTGCAACGCCGGTCGTGACCTCGGTGCGCCCCACGGTGAGCGGCCGGACCGACTGCCACACCAACGCGTCGGGATAGATCACCGCAACGAACGATGGCGGCAATGAGACCACAAGATGATCTGCCCGTTCCATGGACTCGCCGCCGGTGACCGTAGCTCTGGCCGAACCAGCCAGGTAGTACGAACCATCGGTGGGGCTTACCGGTTCGACCGTTTCAGCATGCACCCGGAAATGACTGTAACTATCCAGCGCATTCCCAAAAATCAGCTTCCAGTTCGCGTCCCACTGCTCCGACATCGTGGCCGCCACATCGTGATGCAGCCGGTCGAGACCCAACGGTTTGATGTACGGCTCGACGGCCGCCACTCGTGTGCTCAGTGGTTCGACATCTGGATTTAGGCTGACAAAGACCAGACCATGCCACGTCTCCACCAGGAACGACTCCAGTCCATGGTCGGCGTGGCCGACCTCGGCGGGTAGCGCATACGGCACGCTGAGCAAGTCGCCCTCGAGGCCATACGTCCAGGCATGGTAGGGACACGAGAAACGAGACAACCGGCCTGCACAGTCGACAAGGGGGGTGCCTCGGTGGGAACACACGTTGGCCAGGGCCCGGATCTGGAAGTCGTCGCCTCGAACCATAAGTACCGGCTGACGCCCGATCATCACCGGCACATGTTCGCCCGGCTCTGCCACTGCGTCGACTGTGCACGCAAAGACCCAGTCCTGATGCCAGATGTCGGCAATCTCCAACTCGAACACTGCCTCGTCACCAAAGAGGTCCACGGGCAGTGCGGTGGCGCGTTCTATTCGATTCGGCACCAATTTCTCGCTTCGTGTTCCGGCTCTCGACCTACCACTCGTTCCAGTGAACAAGGTTTTCGGTTGGCTGACGTTTCGCCAACTTGAACTCGGTGCCCACGGTGTAGGCCACGGGGAACAACCCGGCCTGAGTCCAGTTATCGAAGTCAATGCCGAGCAAGTCAGCCACTTCTTTCTCGCGAGGCAGGTGCAATGTGGTCCAGGCCGAACCCATACCTTTGCTGCGCAGCGCCATCATGAAGCTCCACGCCGCAGGAAGGATCGAGCCCCACGCGGATGCCTGGCGGAAGCTGTCGGCGCCTTCGAGCCGGCCAGCATGCAACGGGATCACTAGTGCAGGTACGTCTTGCAGAATCTCAGCGAGGTGATCCGCCGAGTCGGCAATGCGATCGGACTGAGCGTCGCCCTCGGACAGCTTGGACTTCTGTTCGCGGTACGGGTAGTAGATGTCCCGATAATGATCGGCAATCACCTGTTTCTTTGCCGGGTCATCCACGATCATCCATGACCAACCCTGAGCGTTTGAACCGGTAGGAGCCTGGAGCGCCATCTCGATGCAGTCGGTGATCGTCTCCCGGGCCACTGGTCGTTCCAGATCAAGCCGTTTGCGCACCGACCGGGTCGTGGTCAGCACTTCTTCGGCAGTAAGTCCAATACTCTCGCTCATTGTTCCCTCGTTGCTCTCGCTGTGGCCGTTGACCGGCGCCACGTTAGCGAGCCGCCACGGTTCTCTCGTGGTCGAGAAGCCACCGCTTTGTGTCAAGTCCTCCAGCGAAGCCTGCCAGCCGGCCGTCAGCACCGACGATCCGGTGACATGGAAGCACAATCGAAAGCGGGTTTCGACCGTTCGCTGAACCGACTGCACGAGTTGCCCGGGGTCGTCCCACCGCTGCAGCCTGCTTGCTGTAGGTCGACGTTTCCGCAAACGGAATCTCGGCCAAGGCCAACCAGACAGACTGCTGAAAGTCGGTTCCTCGGAGCTCAAGCGGCACGTCAAACGTGCGTCGGGTGCCCTCGAAATACTCGCGCAGTTGGGTTGCCGTGCGGTCGAGAATGGCGTTCGATCCGTCGACCGGCTCGATTGGGAAACGCACTCTGCCGTCGCGTTCTTCGGGCCAAAGCACCGCTATCAGCGCTGACGCCGTCGCTACGAGGCGCAGTTCGCCAACCGGACTATCAATACGAACTAGGTAGGGAGTTGTTGTCGTCATGCTGCTGCTTTCAGGGAGGCGGATGCCGCCCACAGGTGATGGGTCAGGTAGCTACGCCACGGACTGGCCGTGGCTATCAGTTCTGAGGTCAGTCCAAGCGAATCCGCTGACCGGTCTGCAACCAGATCACCGGCGAGAAAAATGTCGGGATGGCCAAGCGCTCGCATGGCGATGTAATTCGCCGTCCATGGGCCGATCCCCTTTACGGCTACGAGCTCCTTGCGAATCTCATCGCGATCGGCACCTGGTGTCAGCTCGTTGGTGCGGCCATCGAACAATGCTGCCACCGCATAGATGGTCTCCGCAGTCCGCCGGGTAAGCCCAATGTCTGACAGGTCCGTTTCTGCGATTTCAGCCGGTGTCGGAAATGGCTGTAGCCGTTCGTTTACGCCCGAAGCTCGTGCAGCGATCCGGCTGGCCAGCGTGCGGGCAGCGGACACACTTCGCTGTTGACCAAGAATGGCAAACACCAGCGTGGCGAATCCGTCGCTGGAGCCAGGAGACCGCAGCCCGGGCAGGTCGTGGACATAACCAGCGATGGGTTCGATGACTTTGAGTGCGGCGTCGATATGGGTGGGGTCAGCGTCTAGGTCGAGCATGCGTCGACATTGGGC
>DNHM01000328.1 GCA_003485885.1 Acidimicrobiaceae bacterium | reverse complement strand
CGCAAGATCTGTTTCTCGCCGATCCGTGCGGAAAGGTTTTCGATGATTAGTTCGCTCATTGTGCGTCTCCGGCCTGGGGGGTGCGTGCGGGGATCGTCACCATGACTTCGCCCGCTTCAACGGTCACGGGATAGACGCCCACCGGGCGTGTCGCCGGCAGTGTCTCTGGCTTGCCCGTGGTGAGAGAAAAGAGTGAGCCGTGTTTCCAGCATTCAATAGTGCAGTCGTCGAGATCGACTTCGCCCTCGGCCAGCGAGTAATCAGCATGGCTGCATTCGTCGTCGATGACGAACCAGCAATCGTTACCGCGAACTACCGCAAGTCGGAGATCAGCAACGTCGTAACGTCGCGCTTCACCGACCTCGAGATCATCCTCGTTACAGACGACAACTGGTGTTGGGTTCGTGGCGGGTGCGTCGCTCATGCTGGAACCACATCGCCAAGTGTTCCGCTGCCCAACTTCTGCGCAATCGCAGCCCGTAGCGATGTTTCAGTGGTCTTGATCGGCAGGTCGGCGATGACCTCGTCGAAGAAGCCAGCAACGATCAGCTGATCGGCGACATGTGGTGGCACACCCCGAGTCTCAAGATAGAAGCGTTGTTCCTCGTCGATCGGCCCGACCGTTGATGCATGGCTGCACTTCACGTCGTTTGTCTCAATCTCGAGGTTGGGCACCGACTCGGCCCAGCTCTCAGCACCAAGCTTGATGTTGCTGTTCGTTTGAAAGGCAACCGTGCCAGGAGCGTCTTCGGAGACACGGATGAGTCCGGTGTAGATCGCACGGGAGGCATCGTCGACAACACCCTTGAACAACAGATTGCTGGTGGTGTTTGGTGCGTTGTGGTCTTGGAACGTACGAAAGTCGAGCACTTGATCGCTGTCACCGAAGTAAATTGCGTCGAGATCGCCGTGGGCGCCCCGACCTTGAAGACGACAGTCAGAACGCATCCGGGCGTAGTGCCCACCGAAGGCTGCGATCGACGATCGGAAGGTGCCTTGTTGGCCGACCTCGCTGATTTGTGAACCGACCTGCCACACTCGAGGACCGAGCTGCTGCTGGGCGACGTACCCGACGTTGGCCGAGCCGCCACAGGAAATCTCGATCTGGGGCACAACGAGTGCATCGATGTCGGTCGACTCGAACACTTCGAGGATCTTGACTGCGCTGGAGTCGCCAGCGTCGACAACGAGCCGGGTGAAAACCGCAGCGCCATCTTGGTCGATGAGGTGAACAATGACGATGTCGTCTTCGATCATGGCCCCGGCCTTGACCGTGAGCCGAAGTGGAGCGGGAGCAAACAGCTCGTTCATATCACCGAACAGGTCACCGTTAGCGTCTAAGCGAGCCGCATCGTCGGAGGCATCGGTCTCCACAACACCCTGTGCATGAATCACCAGCCCGTTGCGGGTCACGACCAGGTTCGGTGTGGAGTACCGAACTTGCAGCGCAGCGAGTTCATCAGCTGCCAGCGGCGTTGCGTTATCCACCACTGCGTATCGCTCAAGTTCCAGGTCCTCGATTGGGCTATATCGCCACTCTTCGAGCTCCCAGCTCGGCAGCGAAGCCCCATCGAGATGCTGCGATGCCTGCGCACGACGGTCATGGCCACCCACGGAGTGAGTGGCCGAATTAAAGGGGTCCACTAGTTCTCTTTCTTCTTGCGGCGGAAAAAGCGACCGAGACCTCGGTTGGTTTTTTCGTTAGCGATTCGTTCTTCTTCAATATCGGCAAATATGTCCGGACCGGCACTACGCACGATCTCTTCGGCGGAGTCAAGCAACGCTGCGATCGAGTCATCTTCACCCAGCGAACTTGGCTCGTCTGGCGTTGGCGGCGTGACCAACGTGCCGTGCCGCCAGTTGACGTCGGCGAGGCGCCGAGTAAACGAACTGCAGTTCTCGGGACACCGCCATGGTGCTTCAGGGGCAAGATCAAGATCGCACTTACGGACGGTGTCACCACTCGGGTATGAGCGGCTCTCGAAATACTTGCAGTCTTGCCGCATTGGCATGGTGGTGTCCTCGGGTTTCAACCGCAGCTGCGTTGATCAACAGGGCCTTTACCCGACAGAGCCTTCCATCTGGAGTTCGATCAGGCGGGTCCACTCTACGGCGTATTCCATCGGCAGGTCCCGTGTGACCGGTTCGATGAAACCATCGACGATCATGCCCATTGCTTGTTCCTCGGACAAGCCGCGACTCATCAGATAGAACAGTGCTTCGCCATCGACCTTGGACACAGTGGCTTCGTGACCCACAACTGCGTCGGGCGAACCAATCTCCATGTACGGGTAGGTATCGCTGACGCTCTCGTCATCGAGGATGAGCGCATCACACTGCACGAAACTCTTACAGCCATATGCATCGGGTTCGACCCGGACAAGACCGCGATAGCTCGTGCGACCTCCACCTTTGGAAATGGACTTGGAAATGATCTTTGAAGTGGTTTCAGGAGCTGCGTGGGTCATTTTGGCCCCAGCATCTTGATGCTGACCAGGGCCCGCATAGGCGGCGGACAGAACAGTGCCTGATGCCTTGGGTCCAACCATG
Organism: Acidimicrobiaceae bacterium; assembly: GCA_003485885.1. Classification (GTDB taxonomy): domain Bacteria; phylum Actinomycetota; class Acidimicrobiia; order Acidimicrobiales; family UBA10347; genus UBA10347. Next base: position 12,071 of record DNHM01000328.1, on the reverse strand, counting down.
ACAACCGCGGGGTACTTCATGGTCAGCCGACTGCCGATGTTGCCATCGACCCATTCCATATGGCCGCCCTCTTCGACTCGGGCTCGTTTGGTGACCAGGTTGAACACATTGTTCGACCAGTTTTGAATGGTGGTGTACGTGACACGGGCGTGTGGCTTGACCACAATCTCAACGACCGCTGAGTGCAGTGAGTCGGTGGTGTATACCGGTGCCGAGCAACCTTCGATGTAGTGAACCTTCGAACCCTCGTCGGCGATGATCAGCGTGCGCTCGAACTGACCCATGTTCTCGGTGTTGATCCGGAAGTAAGCCTGCAGTGGCAGTTCAACTTCGGTATTCGGCGGCACATAGATGAAGCTGCCACCGGACCAGACAGCCGAGTTAAGGGCCGAGAACTTGTTGTCGTTCGGCGGGATGATTTTGCCGAAGTACTGCTGGACCAGTTCGGGGTATTCGCGCAGAGCGGTGTCCATGTCGGTGAAGATGACGCCTTGTTCTTCAAGATCGACACGGTTCTTGTGATAGACGACTTCGCTTTCGTACTGCGCAGTGACACCAGCGAAGTACTTGCGCTCGGCCTCGGGGATACCCAGCTTCTCGTAGGTGTCCTTGATCGAATCGGGAACGTCGTCCCAGTCCTTAGCTTGACCCTGCATTGGTTTGACGTAATAGAAGATGTTGTCAATATCGATGCCGTCGGTGTCGCCACCCCAGTTTGGCATGGGACGCTTTTCGAATCGGGTGAGAGACTTCATCCGGAAGTCACGCATCCATAGCGGCTCGCCCTTCATCCACGACATCTCGTTGACGATGTCAGTAGACAGACCCTTCTTTGGTTTGAACACGTAGTTTTCTTCGTCGCTCCAGCCGAGTTTGTAGCGGCCGAGTCCTAGGTCTACGTCAGTGTTCGCCATGTGTCTTCCTTCGGTGAACGCCTGGTGGGGGCGCATCAGTTGGGGTTACAGTAATTCTAGGGACTCCGTGGCCTCAGCCAACGCTTTGAGCCGTACCTATGTTCCTTATGATTGCAAGATAATCGCAAGCTTCTGAGTATTTAGTGGCGTCCGACGGGATCCCGCGCATAGTCACAGCGACCTATTCACTTGGGAATTTGAGTTCCGACCGACGAAACTCATGGCAGATGACTGGATCAGGCAACGCTACTGAGTCCCCGAACACGGGCTACGAGGGCTGGGCAGTTATCGACCTTGAAGCGCAAACCGTCATACATCTCAATCAGCGGGCCCATGTTCTTCTAGGAAACAAACACTACGACCTGCCAGCGAAGCTGTCGACCTTTCTCACCGCGACCGACCTTGCACTTCTTACCGACCGGGCGCTACCTGCGGTAATGGGTGGTGTCCCTTGGCAGGGCGGTTTGCGCGTCGGCGAGCACCGTGTTGACATGGCACCGAAGCTCCTCGTGTCCAAATCAATCTGTCGACGCAGTCTCTCGCCGCATCACAGTTTGTTCAACACGTCGATGATGCGTTGACTGCCGAAGGACTTCGTAGCGGAGCCATCGCCTTCGAAATCGATGGCCAAGATCTTGCCGGAGCTGGCGATCGCGAGCGAAACACTGTCGACGGGTTGCGAGAACTCGGTGTGCCAATCATCGTCGACGGGTTTGGCGACGGGTCTTTGTCCTTGGACGATCTTGCTCAGTGGCGACCTGCGATGGTCAAATTGGCAGTCGATGCGCAGCCCAACCCGGTACTGACAGGACTTGTTCGCGGCATTTCTTCACTGGCGATACCCACCTGTGTCAAAGGTGTTGGGGCTCACGGTGACCTTCGTGACGTCGTCGCTATAGGCACCTATTGTGGACAGGGAAATGCGCTCACGCCGGTACGAAGTCTTGACCGAGTCCACGCCCAGATCCATGCACCACAACGCCTGGGCTTCTGATCTGCCGGGTTTCTGATCTGCCAGGTTTCTGTTCGACTCTCGGCTAGTCGATTCTGCGAAGGTCCTTGGCAAAACGATGGCCACGTTCGACGTAACTCGCAGCACCCATCGCAATCATCTCCGGGCTCGACTTACCCTCACGGATCTTGGCCGGGATCCCAGCTGCCATGGCGCCGTCGGGAATCTGGGTACCCCCGAGGACGACAGCACTGGCCGCAACAAGTGCGCCGTTGCCTACAACCGCAGCATGAAGAACAACAGAGTTGGAGCCGACAAGAGCCTTGTTCAACACCGTGCAGCCTTCGAGATGTACCAGGTGTCCGATCACACAATCGTCGCCTACGCGGGTCCACAGGTCGGGCGTGGTGTGGAGCACGGACCCATCCTGGATCGAGGTTCGGTCGCCAACAATGATCTCGCCGTCGTCGCCGCGCAAGACTGCGCAGGGCCACACCGATGACTCGCTACCAATTGTGACGCTGCCGATGATGACCGCTTGTGGGTGAATGTACGCGTCACTCGCGATCGTCGGCTCCTGTGAACCCAGCGCGTAGATCGGCATTAGACCGGCAGCTCAGCTAGCGGAATTCGCACACCCTCGCGGGCCGAGAAGACCTGCGAGAGCCCGGCCTTCTCGCCGAGGTCCTGCGCGTACTGTTCGATGCCCGCGAGTTCTTCATCGGTGTGTGACGGATCGTGTGAGAACAATGCCAATGAGGAGACACCCGATTGGCGCGCAACCTCGACTGCGTAGTCGGGGGTGCTGTGTCCCCAGTGGGCTCGCTGGTCGAACAACGCCTGTGGGTACTGGCCATCGTGGATCAGCAAATCTGCGCCGTCGCACAATTCGAGCACCGTGTCAGCGACCTTGGTCGAGTCATCGATCGGCTGCTGATGATCCGGGATGTAGACAACGGTCTTACCTGCGACCTCGACCCGGTAGCCACTGGTAGCGCTGGTGTGCGGGACTGGTCGGGCCCACACTTTGGCAGTGCTGACCTGGAGCTCATCACACCACAGGTCATGCATGCGCAGGTCGCCGGCAAAATCATCGATGGTGACGGGAAAGAATGGCGGGCGGATGAGCGTGCGAATGGCACCCTCGAGAGTGAGGCCCTCGTCAGGAGGTCCGTAGATGTCAAGCGACCCGCCCGGACACAACACTGGTGAAAAGAACGGCAGGCCAGCCACATGGTCCCAATGCAGGTGTGTGAGTAACACAGTGGCTTCGAGCGCACAATCGCCGAGGGACTGGGAATAGGCAAACAGCCCGGAACCCATATCGAGGATGATTGGCTTCTCGTCCGGGATGTCGATAACGGCGCAGCAGGTGTTGCCACCGAAGCCCACATGTGTCGACGCGCTGAAAGGCGTCGACCCTCGAACGCCGTAGAACGTCACCCCCGAGCTGCTCACGATGGGAGTGTAGAACGTAGTTCGCACGCGCATGGAGTTAACCCACCGTTCGACTGCACGTGAATTCCGTCACTCTCATGCGACGACCGCTCGACAACCACTCGATCAGCGTTCGTCAGGCAACATCAAAAAGCCATGACGACGGTTGGCAAGACCGTCGGTGACCAGTCCATCAACAATCCGTATCATGTCGCCCCTCGAGTCTTCCGGGCGTCCAAAGTGAGAGAGATCGGCAAGAGCGACCGGTCCGTTCCGGAGGGCGTCAACGATGCGGCCTCGTACCTGTCGTTCGGATCCGACAAAGGTCGACTGCTTGCCAGACACACCTGCACTGTTCACCGCTGGGTCGTCGCCGTTGCCTCGCCATCGGCACGCAGTAGCGACTGGACACGATGAACAGCCAGGATCGCGTTTCGTGCACACAGCGACCGCGAAATCAAAGAGCCCCTGGTTCCACTGCCATCCTGAGCCGACAGGAACAAGTTCGTCGGCCATGTGCTGAGCCTGCTTCGCTGTCAGTGTGGTCGCAGTCCAACGGGCGAGAAGCCGCCCCACATTTGTGTCGACCACTGCGATGTCGTGTTCATATGCGAATACCTGGATGGCTCGGGCGGTGTAGGGCCCGATGCCCGGTAAGGCGAGCAGCGACGCCAAGTCCGAAGGCAACACCCCGTCGTGGCGTGCGACGACTTGACCAGCAGCTCGCCACAAATTCACGGCGCGCCGGTTGTAGCCGAGACCCGCCCATAACTCGATGACCGATGACGACGGAGCGATCGCGCAGCTCTGGGCAGTCGGGAACCGTTCGAGAAACTCGTGATAACGATCGACCACCCTGCTCACTTGGGTCTGCTGCAGCATGACCTCGCTCACGAGTATGTGCCACGGATCTCGAGTTCTACGCCACGGCAGGTCACGTAATTCGTTCTCAGCCCAGGCCTGCAGAGGACCAATAACGCTCGTGGGCGCAGCTACGCGAGCACCGGCCGCTGCCATGCGTCGGGTCAAAACAATTCAGCCACGATCGGACAACCGCCGGCTTGCACGGCCTGTTCTGGCGTGATCAGACCGGCAGTGGTGACGACCTGATCCACCAGCGTCGTTGGAACTTCCTCGCGCTCGCGCAGATAGCGCGAATCGGTCGTTTGTTCGTTCCACCGCCGGGTCAGGCCTCCGTACATACGATCGTTGAGTGCGACCCCGATCGAAGCGATGCCCCATACGGGTACGCCGAGATGGCAGGCAACCGCTGCAGCAGGGAAACTCCCGATGGGTGCGAGGCCGTGTTCGGGCCCAAGAGCATCGAACGATACCAGCAGGTGTGTCGCTCCGAATACGGCCTGGGCGATGGCTTCGGCATCGACGGTCACGATGTTCTGTCCATCGTCGATGAACCGGTCGATGTGATACTCCGCGTTGCCGTCGGTGTCGATAATCACGAACCCAAGGTCACCCCGTTTACGGGCAAGAGTGCTGAGTGCATCGGCCCAACCGACCGATGCGACAACCGCATCATCAGGTAACGAATAGGCCAGAGCCGGCTGGGTGCTGTCTTCTTCAAGCAGCTCAACCGCGTCCCAAAGTGCTTTGCGTTGATTTGGCGCGCCCAATACGTGGGCCGCCAACCACACCAAAGGGCCCGACGCAGGTTGCCGGTCGAGAATGCGACGACACGCGATCAACAGGCCAGCATCATCACCGACGAAGTCGGCCAATGCCATGGCTGTTTCTCGGGCCAGCACATCGGCTGGCACATGGGTGGCCCGGGCCACATAACGCAGTCGCTCGATCGGATGCACGGCTCCACAGTACTGCTAGCGTCTTCATTGATGGCTACTGCTCCCCCACCCGAGATTGAGCTCGACCCGCTTCAGGGTGATCCTCGCCCTGTCGGCGACTGGGTTACAACGTTTCACCTAGCGGTCGTAGTTCTGGACCCGTTCACCCACGAAAGCTCGTGGATCATCGACACTGCGGCACGTGTGCTTGCGTCTTACAACGCAGCCGATGTGCGCACTGCCTGGCTCGTAACCGGCACCGACGATGAAGCCCGCGAGTTCCTCGGCCCTATGGCCGATGAGTTCCTGACCTTTACTGACCCGGATCGGGCGTTTGTGAAAGGTCTCGAACTTCAGACACTTCCTGCGTTCGTGCATATCGACCATGCATTAAATGTTGTCGGTGCTGCCGAAGGCTGGAACCCAGCCGAGTGGCGCAGCGTTGCGTCGGAGCTGTCGAGACAAATGAGCTGGAGCCGACCGGGTATTCCCGAAGCTGGCGACCCAACTGCCTATGCCGGTACGCCGGCACTCGGCTAGTCAGCGCAGCGTCATGGAATTTAATTACCGAGACCTGTTGCCCCTCGACGGGCCCGACACCACCGAGTACCGCCTCGTCACCACCGAAGGTGTGAATACCGTCGACCTTGGCGGACGGCAATTCCTCGAGGTCAGCAACGAAGCTATTACTGCGCTGACCTGCGAAGCCATGCGCGATATCGCCCACCTACTTCGCCCGTCACACTTGCAGCAGTTGGCCAACATTCTCGACGACGACGACGCATCACCCAACGATCATTTCGTTGCGACCGAATTGCTCAAGAACGCCGTCATCGCTGCTGGAGGAGTGCTTCCTGGCTGTCAGGACACTGGCACCGCCATTGTCAAGGGCAAGAAGGGTCAGTTCGTCCTCACCCCTGGCGACGATAAGCCGGCAATTGCGCGCGGGATCTTCGATACGTACCAGACCTCGAACCTGCGGTACTCCCAGCTTGCTCCGCTTGACATGTTCACGGAGAAGAACACCGGCAATAACCTTCCGGCCGAGATCAAGATCGAAGCTGTCCCTGGCGACGAATACAAGTTCTTCTTCATGGCCAAAGGGGGCGGTTCAGCAAACAAGAGTTTCTTGTTCCAAGAGACCAAGGCACTCCTGAACGAAACCAGTCTGATCAACTTCCTCGACGAAAAACTCCGCAAGATCGGCACCTCGGCGTGCCCGCCGTATCACCTTGGCATCGTCATTGGCGGCACGTCTGCTGAGTACGCGGTCGAGATGGCCAAGCTTGCGTCCACGCGTTATCTCGATTCGTTACCAACTGAAGGCAGCGAAACCGGCCACGCGTACCGCGACGTCGAGTGGGAAGCTCGCATTCTCGAAATGACCCGCGAGTTCGGCATCGGCGCCCAGTTCGGTGGCAAGTATTTCTGCCACGACGTGCGGGTCATCCGTCTGCCCCGGCATGGCGCATCGTGTCCTGTCGGTATCGCCGTGTCGTGCTCGGCTGACCGCCAGGTACTGGCCAAGATCAACAGCGAAGGCGTTTGGATCGAAGCCCTCGAGCGGGACCCTGCACACTTCCTGCCCGAGACGACCGAGGACCAACTGTCTCGCACCGTCATCGAAGTTGACCTGAATCAGCCAATGGCTGACATCCGTGCCCAGCTCACGCAGTACCCGGTTAAGACTCGCCTGTCGCTTACCGGAACGTTGGTTGTCGGCCGTGACATTGCTCACGCCAAGATCAAAGAACGCCTCGACGCCGGTGAAGAGATGCCCGAGTATCTCCGAGAGAACCCGATCTACTACGCAGGTCCAGCGAAGACTCCCGACGGATACGCCTCGGGTTCTTTCGGTCCTACGACAGCCAGTCGTATGGATCCTTATGTCGAACAGTTCCAGGCAGCTGGCGGATCAATGATCATGCTGGCCAAAGGCAACCGTTCCCAGCAGGTCACCGACGCATGCCGCACCCATGGTGGTTTCTACCTGGGATCGATCGGTGGTCCGGCCGCTCGTCTGGCCAAGGATTCGATCCGCAAGGTCGAGGTGCTTGAGTACCCCGAACTCGGCATGGAAGCCATCTGGCGCATCGAAGTTGAGAACTTCCCTGCGTTCATCGTGGTCGACGACAAGGGCAACGACTTCTACGCCGAAGTCACCACCCCGGTCAAACTCCGCACCTAACCCGGCACCACCAAAAGTTATGTCCCCCTGGGGACGTAACTTTTGGTCTAGCTTTCGTTGGTAGGCGATGTCTCGCTGGTGAACACAATGAGCTCGGGGCTAGCTGGTGGTGGTGCGCCCAGGTCGCGTAGATCGATAGCCAACCAGTCAGGTTCGTCCGGGAACATGAACTTGAGCTTGGGGTCACTAATTCGATCGATCCATGCGATGAAGTCAGAGTTCGGACCCCACGCAGGTGCGTGCATTCCTGTACCCACAACCCACAAGATGGATTCAGTTCCCGTGACATACACCTCGGCGAACCCAGCCTGCGAATACCGCAACAAAGCATGGCCGTTGGGTGCGAGTGAGTACTGATCACCAAACCGCACAAAACTTGACGGCACTGCGTGCTGCTCGCCTGATGCGAGATTAGCTACCACCAACTCGCATTGGTCCTCGGTTGAGCACACCTGCTCGAGGAGGGCGTTTGATGTGCCAGTGAGCACCCGGTTTTCGCTCAGCGATAAGAACGTATCGACACCAGCAATCAGAGTCTCGCCAGCAGGGCTGTTCGGCACGGCCAAGATACCTAAACCGTCCACCGGTTGGATCTGGAGTCCTCCAGACGGCAGGCGATGGAAGCCGTACTCGCCGTCGGCAACGACCTCGACCAGAGCCGCTTGCCCCGATAACGACCCCGAATCGACGAGATAGGTATGGCCATCGAGCGTGTCGCTGACAACGACACCGGAGTTCTCTGCGACCCGACTCACTTCTAACGTCTCTGTATTCACTGCGAAGGTCGACGCACCAGACCGCAGCAGATGCGCATCCGAGTAGATCGCTGTTACTCCAGGCTCAAGCTCGGTGATGACCGACATCCCTGAGCCGAGGTCGACGACCACCACACCTTCGGCTGAGCGATACGCGACGAACGCGGCACTGTCTCGGCGGTCGAACTGACGTTGCAGCCGTTCGACTTGGACCGACACGACTGTTCGGGCTTCGCCATCATCGGACGCAACCGGGAAACCTGGCGCTGCGTCTGCTGCGCCATAATCGCCGGCGACCTCCGCAATCTCGACCGGCGCTGCTTCGGCCGCTTCTGCCGCTTCGGTTGCGGCGGCTTCTGCTTCGGCCGCTACCTCGGCCTCTTGGTCCAGGCGGGCCTGTTCCATCTTGGCCGCAGCTTGTTCATCGATGGAGTCGTCCGGTGTCACGATGCGTCCGAGCCCAACGAAGAGCCCCCAAATGATGAGAGCACTCACGACGGCCATCAGCAGCTTTTTGTCTTGGCCCGACTGCTTCGCTCCTGCCGGTTTGGCGAACGATTGTTGGTCGGTTCCTGGCTCTACGAGCCACGTCGCTTCGCTCGCCATCTCGCCGGTGGGCAACTCTTGCCCACACGATTCGCACCAGTGCGCCATGGGTCAATGGTAGACGCTGAGGTCGGCGGATTCTTCCGGAGCGCGGTCCACGCAATAAGTTGTAGACGAAGAAACTCTCGACGCTCATGGGGTGATGATGCGCGGCATTGTTGGCTATGGCACGTATGTGCCTTACTACCGGCTTCAACGGTCGGCTATAACCGCTGCGCTCGGTGCCGGTGGTGGTCGGGGAACACGGGCGGTTGCGTCGTACGACGAAGACGCAACGTCCATGTCGGTTGAAGCAGCCCGGAATCTGATCCGTTCCTTCCGCAACGCTCCAGCTCCGACGCCTGATGCTTTGTACTTCGCGTCTGCGACACCGCCATATCTCGACAAGACGAACGCGAATGCCATTCACGCAGCGCTGAACATGCCGTCGAGTGTTTTCGCGGGCGACATGGTGGGCTCACCTCGATCCGCGACAGCTGCCCTGACCGCATCGTTGAACGATCAGCGACCGGTGCTAATGACTACCGCCGACGTCCGATCTGGACGACCATCATCAGCCGACGAAGCAAACATGGGCGACGCTGCGGTTGCGCTGCTCATCGGCTCCGATGTTGATGCTCCGGTGATCGCCGAATGGTTGGGCGGCGCATCTGCAACCGGCGAGTTCCTGGACCGTTGGCGTCAGCCCGGCTGGGACTATTCGCGGGTGTGGGAAGAACGTTTCGGCGAAGCTGCCTATCTGCCTCTCGTCACCGAAGCCGCTACCGCTGCATTCAAGGGCACCGAGATCTCCGCTGATTCCGTGGACACTGCCGTTATCACCGGCATGCATGCTCGTGCCACCCGCGGCGCTGCTACCGCCGCGGGCATCGGCGGCGATACCCACGTTGCCGACGACCTGTCGACCGAGGTCGGCACCACCGGGTCGTCACACAGCTTGCTCGTCATGGCAAGTGTTCTCGACAAGGCTGAACCGGGCCAGATCATCATGGTGGTCAACTTGGCCGACGGCTGCGACGTCAACTTCTTTCGCACCACCGACGCCATTGCCAATTACACGCCTTACCGCACCGTCGTGGCCCAGATCGCCGACGGCAACGATGCCCTCACCTATCAGACGTTCTTAACCTGGCGAGGATTCCTGGACCGCGAACCGCCTCGCCGACCGGATCCTGTTCCACCCGCTGCACCACCGTCGTTTCGCATGGTCGATTGGAAGTACGGCTTCCAAGGTTCGCGAGATCGCGACTCCGGCGCCATCCACCTGCCGCCACAACGAGTGTCGGTCAAGGGCGGCAACGTCGATGACATGGAAATGGTGCCCATGGCCGATGTCGAGGCCAAGGTCACCACATTCACCATCGACCGTCTTGCGTACTCGCTGTCGCCGCCTACTGTTGGTGTGATAATCGACTTCGACGGCGGCGGACGCTTCAAGGCCGAACTGACCGATGCAGAGCCCGACGAGGTAGCGGTCGGCATGCGCGTGAAAATGACTTTTCGACGGTTGATGACAGCCGACGGCGTTCACAACTACTTTTGGAAGGCAACACCCGTCCGTTAACCACACCACATTGCAGCTGAAGCAACGCTGCAATTGCGGAAGCAAACAATCAGCAGAGCAGTCGGAGCAAAGCGAAGCTGCGATTGCGAAAGGAGACAGCCATGGCATCACGAGGAATCAAGGATCAGGTCGCAATCATAGGAATGGGTTGCACCAATTTCGGCGAACATTGGGACAAGTCGGTCGATGACATGCTCATTGAGGCTGCCCATGCCGCCTACGAGTCCGCTGGCATCAAACAAGACGATCTCGACGCGTACTGGTTCGGCACGTTGGGTTCCGCAGTGTCAGGGCTTGCGCTCAGCCGCGCCCTGAAGATCGACTACAAGCCGGTGACTCGGGTCGAGAACATGTGTGCCACTGGTTCTGAAGCCTTCCGGAATGCCGCGTATGCCGTCGCGTCTGGGGCCTACGACATGGTCATGGCCATTGGTGTCGAGAAGCTCAAAGACAATGGCATGTCTGGTCTTGTCGGTGCGCCCTTGCCCAGCGACGGCACCGAGTCCACGCTGACCGCTCCGGCTTCCTTTTCGTTGCTCGCCCCTGCCTATGCCGACAAGTACGGCGTAGACCGCGACGAGATGAAAGAGGTCATGGCCCGCATCGCATGGAAGAACCATTACAACGGCGCTCGAAATCCTCGTGCTCAGTTCCAAAAAGAAGTCAGCATGGACAAGATCAAGAGTGCGCCGTTGATCGCTGGTGATCTCGGTATCTACGACTGTTCCGGCGTGAGCGATGGCTCAGCAGCTGCGATCCTGTGCCGAGCCGAAGACGCGCACAAGTACACCGACAACCCGTTGTATGTAAAGGCGCTTTCGTTCACCGCTGGACCCGCTGCTGGGCCGATCGATTCCGACTACGACTACACCACCTTCCACGAAGTGTCTGCCTGCGCTGCCGATGCCTATGCCCAAGCTGGCGTCACCGACCCTCGCGCCGAAATCGCCATGGCCGAAGTACACGACTGCTTCACCCCAACCGAACTTGTCCTCATGGAAGATCTTGGTTTCGCCGAGCGTGGCATGGGCTGGAAAGAAGTCCTGGCCGGCACCTACGACCTCGACGGCGAACTTCCGGTTAACCCCGACGGCGGGCTCAAAAGCTTCGGACATCCCATTGGCGCATCAGGACTGCGCATGTTGTTCGAATGCTGGTTGCAGCTCCGTAAACAAGCACCGGCGGACCGCCAAATCAAGTCAGTAACCGAAGGCGGCAAGACCCTCGGCATGACCCACAATCTCGGTGGAGCACCGGGCGAATGTGTGAGCTTCGCCTCGATTGTTGGTTCCGAACTCGGATAGTCGAGCAAACCCGGAACGATGTTCCGGGAACCCTCGATCGATCCCTGGTTCGGAATAGGGCGATCAGCGCGGCAGTTTACCAACGGCCGATGTGCGGCATATCCGGCTATGTCGGATTCGCCCACGCCGAACCATACTTCGATGACCTCACTGACGGAGTCGTCGATCTAGTTTCCGTTGCATGCCTGCCCGCTGCGCATGTGCAACAGCTGGCCCAGGGTATTCACCGAGCGGGGATGGTCGCCGCCGCAGACGCATCGAGGTCATGGTTCCCTGACCCACGACCACACCGAACAGAGCAGAGCAGAGCAGAAGTCACAGTCTTGTCCATCGAGGCTTGCGACAAGCGCGTGGGTTTCGGTTGGCGGATTCGTGCTGTCGCCGACGGCCGCACGAGCCAGCGTCACAAGCGCGGCGCGCTTGGGTAGGTCCGGTTTGTTTGACGCTGCGCTGGACGGCAGGGGGATGTTTTGCTCGTTACGATCTTCAGCCAGGCTTCAGGAACGAAACCTTAGGTTGCCCCTATGGCAAAAACGACAAACGTGTCCGCCG
>DNHM01000517.1:2885-6672 GCA_003485885.1 Acidimicrobiaceae bacterium | reverse complement strand
GGTCGGCTTCGACCGCATCGACGTGGTCGTGCACCCACAGTCCGTCGTGCACTCGATGGTCGAGTACACCGACGGGGCCACGATTGCTCAGCTGTCTATGCCTGATATGCGCCTGTGTATTGGGTATGCGCTCGATTACGACAACCGTCATCACAACGCATACGGCGCCATCGACTGGACCACGCTCAGTGAGTTGACGTTCGCTCCGCCAGATCGTCATGCCTTTCCGTGTCTCGATCTGGCCTATGCGGCTGGACGTATGGGCGGTACGGCTCCTGCTGCACTAAGTGCCGCAAACGAAGTCGCCGTCGAGGCGTTCCTGAAAGGCCAGATTGCCTGGGTCGACATTGCCCGCGTGGTAGAGAGCGTTCTCAGCAACCACAATGGAGATCGTGACCCAGATCTCGAAGCCGTACTCGACGCCGACGCTTGGGCGCGCACTGCAGCTGCGGAACAGCTGACCATATGACACCTGACCCAACGCTTGTCGAGGCTCTCGAACCGACGGCAACCGACGATCTGAGCAACCAGCCGCCCACACAATGGTCGGAAAAGGCGTTTGGTGGCCAGTCGTCCGACGACGCGGCTCTGCCATCCACGAACAACGGAAGTCTGCCACTGTTGTTCGGTTTCATCGGCGTAATCCTGGCGATTGGTTTCCTTCGCAGCTGGTGGTTTCCAGGCATACTGGCCGGGCTCCTGTTCATGTTGTTCATGCACGAGTTCGGCCACTACATCACCGCTCGCGCCTCGGGCATGAAGGTCACCGAGTTCTTCATCGGGTTTGGCCCAAAGATCTGGTCGTTCCAGCGGGGCGAGACCGAATACGGCGTCAAGGGCATTCCCGCAGGGGCGTATGTCCGCATCATGGGCATGACGAACCTCGACGACATCAACCCGGCCGAAGAACACCGGACCTACCGCAGCCAGCCGTACTGGCAGCGAATGATGACCATCTGTGCCGGTTCGGCCATGCACTTCTTGATGGCCACGATCGCACTCCTTGTGTTGTTTGCCGCCTACAGCTACCAAGGGTTCAATGGTCCGCCGTGGGTGGTTTCACAGGTGGTTCCCGGCTCCACGGCATCGGCACTCGGCATCGAAGTCGGCGACACCATCGTGTCGGTGAACGATGAGACATTTGCGAACTGGGACGAGTTTGGCGAAGTCGTTAGCAACCTCCAGGATGGCCCCGTCGAGATTGTGATTCGTCGCGATGGCCAAGAACAAGCACTGAGCGGCGACCTCGGTCTCCGTCCCGAGGATGTGTTGCTCGACGGCTTCGGACTGAGTGTGCTCGACGAAGTTCCAGCTCTTGGCGCCCAAGCCGCATTCGTGTGGCCCCAGGACCCCGCTGACCGCTTTGGTATCGCGGTCGGCGACGTGATCCTGAACGCCGGTGGTGTTGCGTTCCCTGACGATGTGGCGCTGTCGACACTTCTGCGCGATCGCGAAGGCGAAACCATCAGCATTGATGTCCTTCGGGGCGGGCAAATCGTGTCGTTGCCTGGCACAGCTCAGCTGGCTGAAGACCTCCCCAAGATCCTTGACCTGTTCGGTGTCGAAGATGGTGATCGACTGCTTCGCCTTGGTGGCACCGACCTCGTCAGCGACAGCGTGCTACGGGAAGCCCTGAGCGATAACGCCGGTGAGGTTGTACGTATCCAAGTCCTCCGCGGCGGTGACACCGTGACCCTCGATGGGACTGTCGAACTGAACCGCTCCACGCCGTTTCGTGGTTTCTTCGGAGTCGGGCCGTCGTTCGAACCCGAAGCGGATCGTGGTTTTGGCGATTCGGTCAGTTCGGCTGTTTCGGACTTTGGCACGATTGCCAAGGTCAATATTGTTGGACTCGTCGATCTTGCAAATCCCGCAAGCTGGGTTGGGGGGGACGATGGCGAGATCATGCGTCGTTCTGTCGAGATCAACTCGACGCCACGTACCGACGTGCCAGCCTCACAATGTGATGGTCCCGATACGAATCGACCATTATCGGTAGTCGGCATCGGCCGCCTTATCTCGTGCAGCGAGTCAGCAGATCAGGTGGTGTTCTTGTTCGCAGTGGTGAACATCTTCATCGGCATCTTTAATCTGGTGCCGCTATTGCCCCTCGACGGTGGCCATGCAGCGATTGCCACCTATGAGCGCAGCCGTGAGCTGGTTACTCGCAAACCACACCGGGTCGACGCTGCAAAACTGGTTCCCGTCACCTGGGTTGTCATCCTGTTCTTGGTTGGACTCGGCTTGTGGACGACAACACTCGATATCTTCTCCTGGTAGAGCTGGGTGTAGCTCACCCAGCTGAAACGGAGACCCCTCGTGGACATCACGCCTGTAAGTGAACGTCGCATTACCCGCCAAATCATGGTGGGCAATGTGCCGGTGGGCGGCGGTGCGCCGATAACGGTGCAGTCGATGACGACCACCAAGACATCAGATGTCGAAGGAACGCTGCAGCAGATTTATGCATTAGCTGCGGCTGGAGCCGACATCGTGCGGTGCACCTGTAACGAGCGAGCCGCCGCTGAAGGTTTGGCCCAGATCGTGCCCCGGTCGCCGGTCCCGATCATTGCGGACATCCATCACCAGTACAAGATGGCTCTTGCAGCACTGGATGCTGGCGTGCATTGTCTGCGTCTGAACCCGGGCAATATTCGCAAACCAGAACACATCAAGACCGTGGCCGAAGCCTGCGGCGAGAAGGGTGTGCCTATCCGTATCGGGGTGAATGGCGGCTCCTTGCACCCGGACCTGTACGAGAAGTACGGGGGTACGGTTACCGCCGATGCCATGGTTGAATCCGCCCAGCAAGAAATGGCGTACTTCGACGAGGTCGGCTTCGAAGACATCAAGATCTCGGTCAAGGCGTCAAGCGTGCCGCTCATGATCGAGGCGTACCGCAAGCTGAGCGATGTCACCGATCATCCTTTGCACCTGGGTGTAACCGAAGCTGGTCCGCCACCAAACGGTCTGATCAAGTCCACCGCCGGTATCGCCACGTTGTTGGCCGAAGGTATTGGCGACACCATCCGGTATTCACTCACCGCCGACCCGGTGCAGGAAGCACGTGCTGGCCGAACTCTGCTTGAGTCGATGGGTTTGCGCGAACGCAAGAACGTGGATCTGATCGCATGCCCATCGTGTGGACGGGCAGAGATCGATGTCTACGACGTGGCCAATCGGGCCCTTGAAGCCTTCGGTGAACGAAAGATCCCACTGCAGGTCGCAGTCATGGGCTGCGTAGTGAATGGTCCGGGCGAAGCACGCGATGCGGACCTCGGCATTGCCGCTGGCAACAAGCGTGGTCATCTGTTTGTCAAGGGTCAGAACGTCGCAGTGGTGCCCGAAGACGAGATGGTCGATGCTTTGGTCGAGTGGGCCGAATTTATGCACGAACACGGTGCCGAAGCAGCGCTGGCCCGAGCCGACACCGTTAAGGCAAAACGCGAAGCTGATCGTGATCGCGACATGTTGCTCGAAAAGCAAGGCGACGACGTCAACGACGCCGAAGCCAAGGTTGACCTCATCCGCAAACGCTGATGGGTGCTGCTCGAGCTAGGCGATCGAGGCCTCGATGATCCCGGATCGGCTACCGACTCCGTTGATCCATTGTCCCCGGTGATCCATTGTCTTGGTGATCCATTGTCTTGGTGATCGAAGGCTTCGATACCGTCGATGCGCTCGGACGATGCGGCAACCAGTGGTGCATCTTTGACCTTGGCCCAGGTGTGATCCACACGGTGTGATCCACACGGTGGGAGCCGACGGCAGCGGTCGGGCCCAAGCG
>DNHM01000517.1:0-2700 GCA_003485885.1 Acidimicrobiaceae bacterium | reverse complement strand
GTAGCCCTGAATAATTGATTGGTAGATCGGTTCAGAGCGTGGGCAATTTGTCCACGCTCTTCGTTTTTCCACTTGTTGAATCTGGAGGTGAACGATGGCAGCAGAAGAACGAGCCCACGCGGTGGTTGATCCAATCATCGAAGAACTCGAACTAGAACTCGTCGACCTGGTCTACGCCGGTGGTCGACTTAAGATCGTTATCGACCATCCCGACGGCCTGGGCACCGAGGTGCTGACCAAGGCGACTCGCATGATCAGCCATGAGATCGACCTGCAAGAGCCAATTAATGGTGCCTTCACCCTCGAGGTATCGAGCCCTGGGGTCGAACGACAACTACGGACACCTCCGCATTACACCCGCTCGATCGGCGAACAGATCGCCGTCAAACTCAAGCCGAATGCCGAGAATCTACGCCGGGTCAAAGGTGAGCTCACCTCCGCCGACGACGACGGCATCACGTTGTCCAACGACGACGGCGTGCACATGTTGTCGTACGAACAGATCGCAAAGGCGAACACCGTCTTTGATTGGGGCCCAGCGCCGAAACCTGGCAAAGGCCCATCGAAGAAGAACACAAATAAGGCCGCCTCTGGCGGGTCTTCAAACGAATCCCCGAAAGGCTCAGAATCATGAATCAAGACATGATGGAAGCACTGCAGGCAGTCGCGACCGAACGTGGTCTCACGATCGAAACACTGTTCGCAGCGCTCGCCGATGCACTGGAGTCCGCGTACAAGCGCCGCCCTGATGCATGGGAATACTCCTGGGTCACCATTGACCCTGACACCATGGAGTTCCGCGTCTTCGCGCAAGAACTTGATGAGTACGGCGACCCTTTCGGCGAGGAATTCGAAGTCACGCCCGACGATTTCGGTCGTATCGCAGCCCAGACGACCCGTCAGGTCATGTCGCAGCGCATCCGTGAGGCCGAGCGCGAGCTCAAGTACGAAGAATACGCGGGCCGCGAGGGCGACATCGTCACCGGCATCATTCAACAGACCGACAGTCGGTACACGCTCCTCGATCTCGGTCGAGTCGAAGCATTGCTGCCCCAAGCCGAGCAGGTTCCCCACGAGCGCCCGGATCCGAACACCCGCCTCAAGGCGTACATCGTCGAGGTTCGAAAAACCCCCAAGGGTCCACAGATCGTGGTCAGCCGCACCCACCCCGGCCTGATCAAGCGCATGTTCGAACTCGAAGTTCCTGAAATTGCCGACGGCATCGTCGAAATCATGGCGTGCGCCCGTGAGCCTGGACATCGCACCAAGATTGCTGTGCGCTCCAACGACGAAAACGTCGACCCTGTCGGCGCCTGTGTTGGCGCCCGCGGTAGCCGGGTGCGCATGATCGTGAACGAGATGAAGGGCGAGAAGATCGACATCGTCCCCTTCAGTGAGAACACCCAGGACTTCGTCATGAAGGCGCTGTCTCCTGCAAAGGTCAAAGAGGTCCTGCTGGACGAGACCACTGGCACTGCGACCGTAGTTGTTCCCGACTATCAGCTATCGCTGGCTATCGGTAAAGAGGGCCAGAATGCGCGTCTTGCTGCACGTCTGACCGGCTGGCGTGTCGACATCAAGAGCGAAACCGAGATGGCCGAAGAGAAGGCCTACTCGGAAATTGATTGGGCCGCCGGTGAATGGATCACCGACGATGAGACCGGCGAACAGATGTGGCAACCAGCGGCAGGCGGCGATGCCATTTCCTCGATTGAGTGGGAACTAATGGTCGCTGCGAACAACGCAGATGCAGACACAGCTGCAACGGATTCAGGCACGTCTTCGAGCGACGAAGAAGAGTAGAAGAACAGCAGAAGTAACGCTGGTTGCTGCCTTCTGAACTGATCATGTCTGAAAGTACTCCGGCGCCGAAGCCGTCAGGGCCGGTGCGAACATGCATCGGCTGTCGGACGCGACGACCCGATCATGCCCTCGTTCGTGTTGCTGTCATCAACGGTGATGTGGTGATCAACGAACGGGGGCACGGACGAGGGGCATGGTTGTGTCACGACGAGCAGTGCGTTGTGACCGCTGGCAAGACAAAAGCATTTTCTAGAGCTTTGCGCTCAAAACTCGCCGATGCAGTCTGCGCTGATACCCTGCTGGGCTGGCTTGATAAACCGCCCCAATAGCCATCTGGCTATTGGGAGCGCGACGCTAGGCCAGAGAAACGCCAACTCCCGGGTCGGCGCGTCTTAACACCGATCGCGAAGACGCTTTGCGAACACCACACCGACGAACAAGGAATTCAGCCACTTGGCTAAGAAAGTACGGGTCTACGAGCTCGCTCGTGAACTTGGGCTAGATAACGCAGAAACCCTCGCACTATGCGAATCGCTTGGCATTGGTGTCAAGAGTGCTTCTTCCTCTATGGAAGAAGCACACGCTGACCGCGCCCGGCGTAAGGCCGATCGTGAAGGCCTCCGCCGCGAGCCAATCGTCGATGACGAGCCCGAAGACAAGCCCGCCGAAGCGCCGAAATCTGTGATTTCCACCCGGAAGCCACCGCCGCGCCGCGTGCCACCTCCACCCGGGTCAGCTGCCCCTCGACGCCCCACTCCAGACCGGCCCCCACAACGACCTGTAGGTCAGGCGGCTCCGGTGCCCACAACGCCGCCTCCTGGACCGCGGCCAACGCCTCCTCCGCCTGCGCAAGCTCCGGCAGCTCCGGCAGCCCCTGCTCCGGCAGCGCCTGCTCCG
>DNHM01000131.1:363-2559 GCA_003485885.1 Acidimicrobiaceae bacterium | reverse complement strand
CCGCCACCGCCACCGTTGCCGCTTCCGCCGAGACCGTTCTTTGTGCCGCTGCCGCTGCGGCCATGTTTGTTGTTATTGCGTTGGTTCTTGTGTTTCCCGCCGCCGCCTTTACGATTGCCGCCGCCGTTGGAGCGAGGTTCGTGGATCTCACGGGCCGGTGCACGTTCGGGCTTCGGTTCACCATTGGCCAGTGCCCGCAGGGTGTCGATGCTTGGTTCGGTGATCGGTTCGCTCAAGTCGATCTTGCGCATTACGGCGCGAGCGTCCTTGGTCTGATCAGGGGTAAGCAATGAGACGACAACGCCGCCTGCACCAGCACGAGCGGTTCGCCCTGAACGGTGGACGTAGGTCTTGTGATCTTCTGGCGGGTCGTAGTGCACAACAAGTGTCACGCCATCGACGTGAATACCGCGTGCGGCAACGTCGGTTGCGACAAGCGCCTGAGCTCGGGAGGTTGTGAAGTCCTCGAGGGCCCGAGTTCGCTGGTTCTGGCTCCGACCACCGTGGATGGCTACTGCGTCGACACCCAGCTTGCTGAGCTGCTTCTTCAACCGGTCACAGCCATGGCGAGTCCGGCAGAAGATGATGGCTGGCCACTCCGCGGTAACGGCAAGTGCGGTTACTTCGGTGCGTTCTGCCTTGTCCATTTGCCAGAACAGGTGATCTGCCAACGTGATGTCGGGCGTTGACTCGCCGACTTCGTGGCGAACAGGGTTGTTCTGATAATCGCGGGTCAGCTTGGCGACATCGCCGTCGAGGGTGGCTGAGAACAGCACGGTCTGACGGTCGTTGAAGGTCTGGTCGAGAATGCGGCGCACGGCTGGCATGAAGCCCATGTCAGCCATACGGTCTGCTTCGTCGAGTACGACCCGCTCAACGTCGGAGAGATCTACATCGCCTTGCTGGATCAGGTCCTCGAGGCGGCCAGGGCATGCAACGAGTACGTCGACGCCCTGTTCGAGCAATCGCCTCTGCTTGCCGTAACCGACCCCGCCGTACACGACGCCGACTTTTACTGGCTTCGAGAACGAAGCAAGTTCGACATGGATCTGGTCGGCGAGTTCTCGGGTCGGGGCAAGGATGAGAGCGGTAGGGAAGTGGGGGCGGGCCTTGGGGAGGTTGGCGACGATGGGGATGCCAAAGGCAATGGTTTTGCCGGAACCCGTGGGGGCTCGTCCGAGTACGTCTCGTCCGGCGAGACCGTCGACAAGTGTTGCGGTTTGGATTTCGAACGGTGCATGGATATCTCGACGCGCAAGCGCTTCGCAGATTGATGCAGGCACGCCGAGTTCGGCGAAGGTGGGGGATTTGGTTGACACGGGATGCTCCAAGGCACAGCGTTCAGCGCTGATGCCGGCTACGGGTTTCGGTTATGTCCCGGACGATATGTCGGGGACATTTCTCTACGTGAGGCTCACGTTGAGAAAGCGAAACCGGTGCTCCTCTGCGAACCCACCAAGCAAGAACTCGCTCGGCGCACTGCCAACGTTAGGCGTTGGTAGTGCAACTGCGGGTGAACGTGACGGCTGTCATAGTTGCGTGAACCATCGGTTGCAGAAGATCGTTAGCTGCGTTGGGTGCTAACACGTAGTTCGCTGAACGGCAGATCCTTGTCGACAGATGGTTCGCGAGGAAGCCCAAGTACTCGCTCGCCAATGATGTTGCGCTGAATCTCATTCGTGCCGCCAGCGATGCCACTGGCAAAGGTAGTGAGGGCCTCGAGGCTCCATCGTCCGTTGTCTTCATCAGCGACAGCTCCCGGACCGATTATTGACAACGACAGGTCGCGGTAGGTCGCGGCGATGCTGGCACCAGCGAGTTTTCCGAGCGACCCACCAGGCCCAGGGGTTTTGCCCGCTTGGGCCTCGGCTCGAGTCCGCATACCCATCAGGCTCTGACACACCTCTGCGCTGTACAGCTTCATGAGTTCCTGGCGTAGGACCGGTGAGTCCAACCGTGCACGTTTCTTTGCCGCCCGAATCAGCTTGTCGGTGCGGGCATGTTGGACGCCACCCGTCTGGCCGGTGCCGATCGCCACCCGTTCGTACATAAGCATCGCTGTTGCTAGCCGCCAACCTTGATTGAGTTCACCGATCTGGTGATCGACGGGAACCCGGACGTCAGTCAAATACACCTCGTTGAACCGCATGCCACCGTCGATCTGATGGATTGGCCGGATCTCGACGCCGGGCGCCG
>DNHM01000131.1:0-277 GCA_003485885.1 Acidimicrobiaceae bacterium | reverse complement strand
AATCACGATGCCGCGATCAGCCACGTGGGCCAGCGTGGTCCACACCTTCTGGCCATTGATGATCCACTCGTCGCCATCACGCACGGCGCGCATCTGCAGGCTTGCAACATCAGAACCAGCGCCTGGTTCGGAGAACATCTGACACCAGACTTGTGAGGCCGAAATCAGATCTGCCTGATGCGCTGCCCGTTGGGCATCGGTGCCGTACTCGTGGAGCATGGGAAGGCACATGCCCTGGCTGATGCTGAGGGTGCGGGTCATCAGTGGATGTTTCGAG
>DNHM01000285.1 GCA_003485885.1 Acidimicrobiaceae bacterium | reverse complement strand
CGACCATGTACACCACGCTGGAGCCTTGTTGTCACCAAGGCCAGACCGGGCCGTGTACCGAGGCCATCATCAACGCTGGAATTACCCGGGTTGTTATCGCCCTGGCCGACCCTGACCCGCTGGTGGCTGGTAAGGGTATCGAACGACTCCGTGCCGCCGGGATCGAAGTCGATGTGGGTGTTGGTGCTGCTCGTGTCGAACGTCAGCTACGCCCGTATCTGCATCATCGGCGCACCGGCCGGCCGCTTGTTGTTCTGAAGCTGGCGGCAACACTCGACGGGTTCACTGCTGCGCCCGATCGCTCCAGCAAATGGATTACTGGCCCCGAGGCCCGTTCCGATAGCCACCGTCTACGAGCCGAGAGCGACGCACTCCTTGTCGGTGCTGGCACGATTCGTGCCGACGACCCAGCACTTACCGTCCGTGACTTCGCTCCTATTGGTGTTAACGGCGACGAGATTCAGCCACTACGCGTCGTGCTCGGTTCAGCTCCAGCAGACGCCCGTGCACAGCCGCTTATCGAGCTCAGCGGCGAACTCGACGACGTGCTTGTTGACCTTGCTGGCCGGGGCGTTTTGCAACTTATGGTCGAGGGTGGTGCCCATGTGGCAGGTGCCTTCCACCGCGAGGGTCTTATCGACCGGTACGTCATCTATCTCGCTCCCGCACTGTTCGGTGGGGACGACGCTCGACCGCTCTTCTCAGGTCCGGGTGCGCCCACGATCGGCGATATTTGGAGGGGCGAGATCATCGATGTTCGCCAACTTGGCTCCGATGTACGCATCGAGATGCGTCCCCGGGCGAACTAACGTCCACGGGTCGGATCACGGCTAACCAGCGTGTCCGAAGGTGAGCACTGTCAGAGCTTCGTTTTCGGCGGGTGGTGTTCGATACGACGCACTTCCCACCGTTCGATCTTGATCAACAATGTGCCAGCGCCAATCAAACAAGCTGCAGCCACCATCCACAACCCGTAGTTGGTGTCGCCGCGGCCAGCAACATCGACGGGACGATCATCGCCGAGCACCGGGTTGCCCGGCGGGAATTCCGTGTCGATCTCTTGAGCTGCAACGGGACCTGCGGTACCCACGGCAACGACCACACAACCGAGGAGTGCGGCCAGAACGATCGAGGTGAGCCACGTACGCATGCTGCTTCAGTCTTACACGGGCGCGGCTTCAGTGGACATCACGTCGTAGGATCCGTGATGTCTGACCGCAGCTACTTGACGGGGATCTCATGGCCGTGAATGGCCGATGGATTAGCCCTCGTCGGCCTGGGTCGAGAGCTCGACGAACGCCATCTGGATTTGTGAACGTGCCGCCTGCAGCGTCTCTTCGTGTTCGCCGAGGCGCCCAGGAAGCGCATCGACGATGGCACCCATCGCGTCGATGGCAACTTTGGCTTCACTCAGGTTCGGTGGGTTGTTGCTGAGGTGGATTGCGCCGAGTTCGTACAGACCCATTGCATGGTTCGCAACCACCATCGATGATGGTGTATCGGCCAAACGCTCTCGAGCTTCGGCGAGTTCTGCTGCCATGGCCTGAGCTTGGGCAATCTCCTCAGGGCTCATGTCATCGAGCGACGGAGCGCCCGGAATGCCGTCACCTGCGCCGGCTGGCGGGGCAGATGGTACTGGTTGTTCGCGAGGCACATCGTGCTCGCCGTCTGGTGTCCACAGGCTCATGTCGCGCATCCTACTGGCGTACGTGGTCGGTCTGGCCGGGTCGGGCCAGCACATGGCGGCAGCCGAGCGATGAGAAACCCCATGACACCGCATGGACTCTCTACACTGACGCCGCAGAACGAGGTCAACAAGGGGCACACACGTGCGAATTTCATTGGGTAGCGATCATGCAGGTTTTGAACTAAAGCAGCATCTGATCGAGTTCTTGCGGGTCGCTGGCCACGAGATCATCGATTGCGGGACGGACAGCGATGAGTCGGTCGACTACCCCGAGTTCTGTGCGAACGCTGCCCGGGCAGTTGTTGCTGGAGATGCCGACCTTGGCATCGTGATGGGCGGCTCCGGACAGGGTGAACAGCTCGCGGCCAACAAGGTGAAGGGCGTACGGGCCGCGCTCTGCAACGATCTTTACCTTGCGCGTATGGCTCGTTCACACAACGACGCGAATGTATTGTCGATTGGCGCCCGGGTCGTCGGTACTGGTTTGGCCGAGGAGATTGTCACGACGTTCCTTTCGACCGATTTCGAGGGTGGCCGTCATCAGCGGCGTGTCGACCAGGTCATGGCCATCGAGAACGAGTAGTTCCCGGACTGCGTTTTGCCCTAGCTGACGGCCACGATGGTTTCGATCGCCGCAGCTGCTGCGAGCAGTTGGTGATCGTGGGCACCGAGGACTTGTAGCCCGACCGGTGCTTCGGGACTGGGTAGCGGCAACGAGATCGCTGGTAGGCCAACTACGTTGCCCAAGCGGGTGTTCGACACAATGCGGGGTGGCAATGCGGGGTCCGAAGCCAGAGTGACGAGCGGCGCCACCATCGGAGTTGTCGGCCCGATGATCACGTCGACATCGACCAGAGTCGCCATGACCTCGGCAATCAATTGACGCCGATATTCATGTGCGGTGGCGACTTCGATCGAGGTCAGGTTGGCTCCCAGTTCGAGGCGAGCCCGAATATCTGACCCGTACCGATCCGGATGAGCGCGCAGGGCCTGGTCGTGGATGGCTGCTGCTTCAGAGAACATGATTGCGGTGCTGGTCACGAACGTTTTCTCAGCATCTGGCCACTGCACATCGACAAGGTCACAACCGGCAGCTTCGAGCGCCCGCATTGCTCGGTGCATGAGCTGCTGCACATCTTCATCTGCTGACTCGACGTCGGCGCGAGCGACGCCGATCCTTTTGGGAAGCGCTGACGACTTGCTCGGAAACCCGAGCGCCCGATGCACCGCTGCTACATCATCTGTCGATGTGGCGAAGAGACCTACATGGTCAAGCGTGCCAGAAAGTGGGAAGACCCCGGCCGAGGGGTAGAGGCCAAACGATGGTTTGTATCCGACAACACCACAAAATGATGCGGGTCCTCGAATCGAACCGCCGGTGTCCGTGCCGATAGAGATGCGAGCTGAGCCATCGGCGACTGCTGCAGCGCTTCCGGAGCTGGAACCACCCGTG